>JACDAR010000289.1 GCA_013695335.1 Rubrobacter sp. | reverse complement strand
CAGGTAGAGGCTTCGGGGCGGAAAAATCGTGTGTTTCGGCGCTAGAGGCGGGGCTGTAATCAAAGTGTTTCCATTGTGTAATGGAAATGTAACGCGAAGGGAAGCCGGGCGTAACAGGGGGAGAGTATAGTGCTGGTTAAACCGGGCCCCGACCGATGGGAACTTTTCCCCCTCCAGATCCCGTCGGTCGGGTCGGTGTTTCCGGGATATTTTATCTGCGGAATGTCCCAACTCCTTACTGAAACCCCCGAGATCCGTGCTGGTTAGGGAACTGCATCACTTCGACCTTTCTCCTTCCGGGGCGCGGCGGCTCCAGGATGAGCTTGCGCCCAGGGTGACGGCTGGTCCGGCCCTGAATCTCGAATCCGTCGAATACGTGGCGGGTGCTGATGTCTCCACGAAGGGGGATCTCGCGTTCGCCACGGTCGCGGTGCTCTCGTTTCCAGACCTCTCGCTGGTTGAGGTGCAGGGGGCGGAGTCCAGGCTGGAATTTCCTTACGTGCCCGGGCTGCTTTCGTTCAGGGAAATACCCCCGGTGGCCGAGGCTTTGGGGAAAGCCGAGACGCCTGTGGACGCGTTGATCTTCGACGCCCACGGACTCGCCCATCCGCGCCGAATGGGGCTCGCCTCGCACCTCGGCCTCTTCCTCGATGCGCCGTGCGTCGGGTGCGCCAAGAGCCGGCTCGTCGGTGATTTCGAAGAGCCGGGTCAGGAGAAGGGCAACGCATCGGACCTTACGCATCATGGGGAGGTGATCGGGAAGGTCGTGCGAACCCGCGATGGGGTATCCCCGGTCTTCGTCTCCGTCGGCAACAACATAGACTTGGACAGCGCCGTGGAGTTGGTCCTGGCTTGCTGTACCAAGTACCGGCTGCCGGAGACCACCCGTCAGGCCCACGACGCCGCCAACCGGCTACGCCGGAGAGAGGAGCCTGGCGGCACTCTCTTCTGAGGTGCGTTTCCCATGCGGCAAGCCGGTAGCGTGTTAGGACGGCAAATGTTAACTTACGGCACAATAGTTCGATTCGGCACCAACGGGCAAATTCATGAAAGGAGAGGACGTTGGCACAAGTCAGGATCAACGGGACGATGAACCGCCGTCAGTTTTTGAGGTTGAGCGGAGCCGGATTCGCGGGGGCGGCCTTGTTGGGCGTGGCCGGCTGCGGCGGGGGGGAAACCATTGGCGGAGGCGGGGGTGGCGGAAACGTCTTCACCTGGGGCCAGGGTGCAGAACCTGTGGCGCTGGATCCCATAAACGTCACAGACTCCGAGTCTTCCAAGGTAAACCGTCAGATCTTCGACGCCCTGCTGAGGTTCGCGCCCGAGAAAACCGAGGTGATCCCCGCGCTTGCCACAGAGGTGCCCAAGCCTGAGAACGGCGGCCTCGCGTACACCTTCAAGCTGCGCGAGGGTGTCAAGTTCCACGACGGTTCGGAGTTCAATGCCGAGGCCGTGATCTTCAACTTCGAGCGTTGGCGGTTCACAGACAACCCTTACCACAAAGGCGGAGGGAGCGGGACCTCAAACTTCTCATACTATAGCTATTTCGGCGGTTTCGACGGTGACTCCATCATAGAGAAGGTCGAAGCGCTCGACGAATACACCGTCCGCTTCACCCTCAACCAGCACTGGGCCCCGTTCATACCGAACATAGCAATCAGCGCATTCAGCATGGCCTCCCCCAAAGCTATCAAGAAGGATGTCGAGGGTTTCTGGACGAACCCGGTGGGGACCGGGCCGTTCAAGTTCGACTCCTGGACCCGGGGCACCGAGATCAATCTGGAGACGAACGCCGACTACTGGGGCAAGGATCTCCCCGCCTCCCAGTACGGCGGCAAGCCCAATTTCGACAAGCTCGTCATCCGGCCCAATGCGGACAACACCGCCCGGGTTGCGGCCCTCACGGGGGGCCAACTCACCGCGAGCGACGGTCTCGTCCCTGACGACGTCGCCGCCGTCAAGAAGGCCGGCCTCAAGGTAGACTACAGGCCGCCGAACACGATCGGCTACCTGGCGATGAACCTCCAGAAGAAGCCGTTTGACAACGTCAAGGTGCGCCAGGCCATAAACATGGCTATAGACATGCCCAAGATCGTGGACTTCGCCCTGGGGGATACCGCGCAGGTTGCGACGTCCTACCAGCCGCCAACCGCGCCGTTCTTCAACGAGAGCCTAGAGCGTTACCCTTACGATCCCGAAAAGGCTCGCCAGCTGCTCAAGGAGGCAGGCGCCGAGAACCTGGAGACCAACCTCTGGTACATGCCCATTCCGCGCCCTTACATGCCGGACGCCAAGAGCATAGCCCAGGCGATGCAGCAGGACCTCAAGAAGGTCGGCGTAAACGCCAAGCTCGTCACCCGCGAGTGGAGCGTCTACCTGACCGAAACGGGCAGCGGAGAGCACGACATGTGCTTGCTCGGGTGGACCGCGGACAACGGTGATCCCGACAACTTCCTCGGCGTCCTTCTCTCGAGTACAACCGCCACCCCGCAAAATGCCCTTAACGTCGCCTACTACAAGAACCCGGAGGCAGACAAGCTCATCGAGCAGGGCAGAGTTACCATAGATGAAAACGAGCGCGGGGATATCTACATGAGGTTGCAGGAGGTAACCAATAAGGATGCCCCTTGGGTACCTATCGCCTATGCCAAGCCACCTGTGGGCTTGCAGGATCAGGTGCAGGGCTACCAACCAAACCCGACTGGAGGGGAGCCTTTCACCACCATCACGCTGAGCGGAGGCGGCGCGTAGACCTCGGGAGGCACCGACCTTGATCGAGTATATCGGACGCAGGATACTGCAGATCGTCCCGGTGCTTCTGGGGGTGTCGATCGTCGTATTCTTCATGGTGCGCGCCATCCCAGGCGACCCGGCGCAGATCCTCCTGGGCCAACAGGCGACCCAGGAACAGGTGCAGCTACTGCGAGCCCACATGGGGCTCGACAAGCCCGTCCTTGTCCAGTACGTGGTGTTTCTCAGGGACGCCATGACAGGCGATCTGGGAAATTCCATCGTTACGGGGCGGCCCGTGATTACGGAGCTGCTGGCCCGGTTCCCTGCCACGCTGGAGCTCACGGCTTCCGCCATGCTCCTCGCGATCCTTGTGGGGGTGCCGGTAGGGGTGATCTCCGCGGTCAGGCAGTACTCGATTCTAGATAAGATCACCTCTGTCCTCGCGCTCACGGGTATCAGCATGCCGATCTTCTGGCTCGCGATGGTTCTGATCTTGATCTTCGGCGTGAAGCTGGAGCTGCTGCCGTTTCCGGGACGGTTGAGCAGCGGCGCCTCCATTCAGGCTTTTACAGGGCTCGTGCTGGTGGATTCGCTCCTCACAGGCAATTTTGGGGCGTTCTGGGACGGCTTCACACACCTCATCATGCCCGCTCTCGCTCTAGGAACGATCCCGATGGCCGTGATCACGCGCACGACGCGGAGCAGTATGCTTGAGGTAATGGGCGAGGACTACGTACGAACGGCCCGTGCCAAGGGAGTCATCCCGTGGCGCGTGGTCTTCAAGCACGCCCTGAGGAACGCCATGCTCCCTATCGTGACGGTCATCGGGTTGCAAGTGGGCCTCCTCATGGGCGGCGCGATCGTTACCGAGACGATTTTCTCGTGGCCGGGGATTGGCCAGATCGCCTACGACTCTATCAATAGCCGGGACTACGCTATGATCCAGGGCGTTGTCCTTTATGGTGCCCTGCTCTTCGTTTTGGTGAACCTCCTGGTAGATATCCTCTACGCGGTGCTCGACCCCAGGGTAAGGTACTAGCATGGCCGAGGCCCAGATCCAGCAAGAGGCGGTGGTCCCTTCCGGGGTCAAGACGCGTAGCCGCCGGGAAGATTTCCGGCGGGTTTTCTTCAGCAACCGCCTGGCGCTCTTCGGGACCGCCGTCATGGGCATCTTTATCCTGATGGCCATCTTTGCACCCCTGATCGCGCCCTACGGCCCGCTCCAGCAGGACCTCGCCAGCGAGTTCGCGCCGCCCAGCAGGGCGCACCTCATGGGTCAGGACGAACTAGGGAGGGACATCCTCTCGCGCGTGATTTACGGCGCCAGGATCTCGCTGACCGCGGGACTCGCTGCCGTTGGCATCGCTACGATCGTCGGAACCCTGATCGGGATGTTAGCGGGCTACTTCGGCGGCTGGGCCGACTCGCTGCTGATGCGGCTTATGGACATCGTACTGGCCTTCCCGAGCATCCTGCTCGCCATCGTCATCGTCTCGATCCTCGGGCCGAGCCTGCCCAACGCGATGCTCGCCATCGGCATCGTCTTCGTGCCGCAGATTGCACGGGTGGTGCGATCCGCAGTCATCTCCGTCCGGGAGCGTGATTACATCGAGGCCGAACGAGCCCTGGGCGCGGGCAACGCCCAGATCATCTTCTCCGGCGTGCTCCCGAACAGCATGGCCCCCCTGATCGTGCAGGCCACCCTTACCCTTGGGACCGCCATTCTGGACGTGGCCTACCTCTCGTTCCTGGGCCTCGGGGCCCGCGCTCCCACGCCAGAGTGGGGCGCGATGCTCACCGACGCCTTTCGCAGCGGCTTCGGTGTTTTCGTCACGGGCCAGCACGCCATCATCTTCCCCGGCATAGCCATCGCCCTCACCGTCCTCTCTATCAACTTCATCGGCGACGGCCTCCGCGACGCCCTGGACCCCCGCAGCCGCCGCTAGATAGAGTCAATACCGATTGCAACATATTGAACTTTCGTTAACATTTTGTATTGTTTTGTTGGGCGGGAGCTGTATCATAGCGTGTCGTGAGACCTAGAGGCTTCGGGTCGTGGACCCGCACGGAAGGGGAGAGGACCGTCTATTACCGGTCGTGGACGTGGAGGCGTCTAGGCCGTTGGGCGCTGGCGTTCGCCGGGCTGGTCCTGATCCTTGGCGCGGTGGGGGTGGTGTTCTCGGACGTTCGCACCGCGGACAAAGCGGCTGAAGCTTCAGCCCCCAAGGACGAGACCATGACGCTCACGGTGCCGAAGATGAGGCGGGTCAGGAACATCCCCGTCTACAACGCCCCGGCGTCCAACGAGGCGGCCCTGCACGACGGGACGCTCCACGTCGAGGGTACAGGGTTCCCTTGGCAGGATGAGGCCAACGTGTACATCGCCGGACACCGGCTCGGCTACCCGCGCACCGATAGCTTTCTCGTGTTCTACGATCTGAACAAGCTAAGGAACGGAAACAGGGTTGTCCTCAAGGACACCGAGGATCGCAAATACATCTACAAGGTGTTTCACAGGAAAGTTGTCTCCCCCCACGCCAAAAAGGTTCTCGACCCACTGCCTGGCAAGAACGTGGTCACGCTGCAGACCTGCACGCTCCCCAACTACACCAGGCGGCTGCTGATACAGGCCAAACTCGAACGGGTCATAGCGAAGAAACCCAGACCCGCGCAGGCTAGCGCCAACAAAACCGGCTGAGGCGTTCTAGGCCGGGCGGCGCGCCCGCAGCGAGTACATAAGCGGCAGATCAGGCGTTCCTTCTGGCAGGTGGTAGGTGTCGAAGCCTGATTTCTCGAGTATCGGCCAGCGCGGGAATAGCGTGTAGTCGTGTTCGTTCAGAAACTCGATGGTGAGGTCGGCCCCGATCACCGCGTTCACAACGTCGCTTATGGTGTGCGTCCACTCGAACGTGCGGTTGTGGACGGTTTCGGCCTCCAGGTCCGCGTATGTGCCTGGCTCGTCCCACACCGTCGGCTCTTCTTTGTGGAAGTAGCTGTGCTCCATAGTCAGGTCGTCGTCCCCGAATACGTTCGTGAACGGGTGGAATTCAGCTAGATACAGGAATCCACCTGGGCGCAGTAGTTCGGAGACCACGCTGGCCCAGCGTTCGATGTCGGGAAGCCAGATCAGGGCTCCCAGCCCCGTATACACGATGTCGAAGTCTCGTCCGCCCAGCGCGTTCACCGCATCGTATACGTCAGATTTCACGAAGTCGGCATCAATGCCCATCTCGCCAGCCAGCTTCGTGGCCGCCTGGACAGCAGGCCCAGAGAAGTCTAGCCCGGTCACGTTGGCGCCGCGACGCGCCCAGTTCAGGGTGTCAACCCCGAAATGGCACTGGAGATGGACCAGATCCTTGCCCGAAACGTCGCCGACCTCATCCAGCTCGAAGGGCTGCAGGCGTTCAGCCCCCGCCTTGAAGCCTTCAACGTCGTAGAACTCTCCTGAGACGTGGATGGGGACGCGCTCGTCCCAGTTTTCCCGGTTCGTCTCCCGCCACTGGTCCCAGTCACTCATCTCGAACGCCCCTTTCTCTCACAGGTTCTCGATGGATACTGGTTCCATCTGGTCGGCAGGCTCGAAGCCGAATACGCGCGAATAGAAATACAACTCGCCGTCGAGGGCGCGCTTGATGTTCTCCGCCAGCCGGAAGCCGTGCTGCTCACCCTCGAACGGGAGGTAGGCTACGGGAACGCCCTTCTCTTTCAGAGCTTCGAACATCGTCTCGGCCTGGTTCGGGGGGACCACCTCGTCTTCGAGGCCTTGGAAGAAGATCACGGGGCAAGACAGCCTGTCCGCGTGATGGATTGGCGAACGCTCCCTGTACAGTTCGGCCATGCCTGGGTACGGCCCGATCAACTGGTCCAGATATCGAGACTCGAACTTGTGGGTCTCCCGGGCTAGCGTCTCCGTGTCACTGACACCGAAATGGCTTGCGCCCGCGGCGAAGTCGTCGCGGAACGTGAGGGCGCACAGCGTCGTGTATCCGCCAGCGCTGCCGCCAGTGATCGCAAGCCGCCCCCCGTCCACGAGGCCGCGCTCCGCGAGATAAAGCGCGCCGTTGGCGCAGTCGTCCACGTCAACCACGCCCCACTCACCGTACAACCGCTGTCGATACTCACGCCCGAAGCCCGTGCTGCCGCCATAGTTCACATCCAGGACGGCGATACCTCGGGTGGTCCAGTACTGGATCTCGGAGTCGAGCGTGGCCCCGGTCATGGCGGTCGGGCCGCCGTGGCTCATTACGAGCAGCGGCGGTTTCTCCCCATCCGGCGCTGTGTAGTCTCGGTTGCGCGGCGCGTAGAAGAAGGCGTGCGCCGTCAGGCCACCTTCGGTCGGGAACTCGATGGGCTCGGGGATGGAGAGATAGCCTTCGTCTATGTCGAGATCGCTGGAGCGGCGCAGGACTTCGTGCTTGCCAGTGTCCGGAGCCAGCCTGACGACGGAGGATGGCTCGGTGGGAGATCCCGCTAGGAAGAAGATGCTACCCGTTTCCGCGTCAGCCCTCACGTATCCGATGGAAGAATACGGCGTATCCATGGGCTCCAGTTCTCCCGTCTCCGCATCGAGGATGGCGAGGTGGGAGATGCCGCGCTCGACGTAGGAACAGACAATTCGACCTGACGACAGGAAAGCGTATGTGGACATCCCGAAGCCCCATTGCGGCGCCCCAAACTCAGCCTCCCGTTCGCAGAGCGGCTGGATGCCTTCCGCGTCTTGCCTGTACAGGTTCCACCAGCCTGTGCGATCCGAGACGAAATACAGCACGCCGTCGGGGGACCACTCGGGCTGGAATATCGACTCGTCCTTCCCGCCGGCGATCTTCCTAGCATCCTGTGGCAGGCCGTCTTCATCCAGATCCGCAACCCATAACTCCGTCCCGTCCCAGGGCATGTTCGGATGGTTCCACGCCAGCCACGCGAGGCTTTCGCCGTCCGGGCTGAGCCTCGGCGACGAGTAGAAATCCGCACCCGTGGCGAGCACGCGCTCATCGCCGATTGCCAGATCCACGGCGGCGATCTCGTTTCGTGCTTCGCTCCCTGTGTTCGAGTGATCCTCGCGCACGGTTATGAGACGGTTACGATTCCCGTCAATCAACATGTCAGCGAACCGATGGCTGCCGTCGTGGGTGAGGGGCTGCGGTTCGCCGCCGGGAGGCTGGACGTAGAGTTTCTGGTCCACGAAGTTGGAGAAGTAGACGGTCCCTTCGTGAACCGTGTAGTCTCCGCCTCCATATTCGTGGACGCGGGTACGCGCGCTGAAGGGCTGCGGGGTCACGTCCTCGGGGGGACCGTCCAGCGGGCATCGCACTATGACGTTGCGTCCGTCCTCGCCTGGGCGCGTCTCCAGCCAGTATGCGTCACGTCCATCGCGGGAAACACCCCGAAGCCCGACGGCCCCGCGGACGATCAGGTCCGAGGAGATCGGGGATTTCCACGATCCGTGGGGTGAACCGATGGGGTCTGTCATGCTCCTGAACTTACCTCCTCGGTGGGCTGCGAAGACGTTCTTGCGCCACTGCCTGCGATAGCTTCGCGGTGATGGTAGCAAAAGAGTAGAATCGGTATGGGCAAAGAGGGGAGTGAAAAAGATGTCAGGAAACGAGGATTACCTGCGATCTGCCAGGGAAACCTTCGCCCGTATGTCGCCTGAGGGAAGGGTTCGTTACGGTCGCCACCTTGGCGAGAAGGCGAAGCAGCAGGGCCATGACTTCATAGACCTGAACGACGATGGGATAGATGATCGCCTTCAAGACCCCGACTTCCTGGCGCACAAGACAGCCCAGGTTCGCCACGAACAGCCGGGCTTGCTGAAGCAGGTCTTCGGAAGCCTGTTCGGCGGGCGCCACAGCCCACATCACTCACATCGCTCGCACGGCCACCATGATGGCTTTGATCTCGAAGATCTCCTGGATGTCGATGATTTCTTCGGTGATGACGACTGAGGACACAGCCTACGCCTTGAGGCGGTATCCAGTCTTGAAGATCAACCACACAGCCGTCATGCACACGGCCAGGAAGAAGAGGGTCATGGTGAGGCTGAGGGCGACGCTCACGTCCGAGATGCCGTAGAAGCTCCAGCGGAAACCGCTGATCAGGTAGACCACCGGGTTGAAAAGGGTGACTGTCTGCCAGAAAGGCGGCAGCATATTAATCGAATAGAAACTGCCGCCGAGGAAGATCAGGGGCGT
>JACDAR010000235.1 GCA_013695335.1 Rubrobacter sp. | reverse complement strand
ACATAATCGTGGGCAACGGCTCGAGCGAGGTGCTGGTAGACCTGATGCAGACGCTGGAGCGCCCCGGAGAGGTAATCATCCCGTGGCCCTCCTTCCCTTTCTACGTCTCATCGGCGAACGTCGTCGGGCTCAGCGTCCGGAAGGTGGATCTCGACGCGAACCACAAGGCCGACCTCGACGCCATGCTGTCCGCAGTGACGGATGAGACGCGGGCCGTGATCCTCTGCAACCCGAACAACCCTTCGGGAACGTACCATCCGCTCTCCGATGTGCGGAGGTTTGCGGAGGCGTTGCCTGATGACGTGCTACTGATCCTGGACGAAGCCTACTACGAGTTCGTGGACGACCCGCTGTACGCGGGATCTCATGACCTCGCGCTCGAAAAGGAGAACGTAGTCTCCTCGCGCACCTTCTCCAAAGTACACGGCCTCGCCGCCTTCCGCATCGGCTACGGCATAACCTCGGCCAGCTTCGCGGACTACGTCTGGCGGGCACACGTCCCGTTCAGCGTGAACCAGGCCGGACAGGCAGCGGCGACAGCCTCGATGGGCCAGCCTGAGGCCATAGCCGAACGTGCCCGCCTGATGAAACGCGAACGCGTGCGCGTGCAGGCGGGTTTCGAGGATGCGGGCCTTGAGTACGTTCCCTCGCACACGAACTTCGTCATGGTCGGCGCCGGCCCGAAGGTATTCGAGAAGACAGGCGTGCTGGTGCGCGAGGGAGAGGCGCTGGGTTATCCGGTTGGATGGAGTCGGGTCACCATCGGCGGCCCCGATGAGAACGACAGGCTGCTCGCGGCGCTTTCCTAGCCGGCAGCATCTCCACCGCACCAGTCCACCAGCAGGCAGGCGATGGTTTTCGCCGCCGTCATAAGCTCCGTGATGCTCACATGCTCGTCCGGGGCGTGGGCAACCCGCACGTCACCGGCCCCGTACATCACGCACGGCATCGCCCCGAAGCTGATGAAGAGGCGCATGTCCGCGCCGTAGGGAACACCCTCGATTGCTGGCTTCTCGCCCGTCGCGAGTTCGTGGGCGCGCTGTATCGCCGAGCAGATTGGGGCGTCGGACGGGACTTCCGCCGGGGCGAACTGGCCCCCGAACCATTTGATCTCAGGCGGGTGTTCACGCAGCCAGGGATCTCTATTGGCGGCTGAGGCTATGCGTTCGGCCACGAGTTCGCGGAAGGGTTCGACTTCTTCGCCAGGGATCAGGCCGACCCGAATCTCGGCGACGAGCGACTCGGGGACGGTCGAGGCCCAGTTGCCAGCTTGCACGACGCCGACGTTGATCGGCGCCTTGTTCGCCATCCCGTCATAGAGTGGATGTGAGAGCGTGGCGTTCCGCTCCCGCTCCAGTTCCCGCAAATCCTCGAAGATGGGGACGAATTTCTCCAGCGCCGAGACACCCTCGTCACGCACGGCCGCGTGGGCCGAGCGTCCGGGGACGGTGAGCCGGAACACAAGCGAGCCACCCTGCGCCGTGATGAGGGCGAGTCGGGTCGGCTCCGTGATGATCGCCGCATCGGCCCGGTATCCCCTCAGCACAGTCGAGAGCGCCCCGAGGCCGCCATTCTCTTCCCCGACTGTCGCGGCAACCGTCACGTCGCCACGAAGCTCGACCCCGAGATCAGAGAGGGCGTCGAGCGCGGTGAGATAGGTAACGAGGCCGCCCTTCATGTCGCAAGATCCCCGTCCGTAGAGGAAGTCGCCCTCAATTTTGCCTCCATGCGGGTCATGGGTCCAGGTGGATGGATCCCCTGTCGCCACCGTATCGACGTGCGCGTTCAGCAGGATGGACTTCCCGCCGCCGGATCCCCTCCTCACGCCGGCCAGGTTCGGGCGGTCGGTGAAAGTCTCCTGCTCCCCGACGTGGTCCAGGTACGCTGAGATTTCCTGCGGCGTCGCCTCCCAGCGGTCCACTTCGAGGCCGCGCGCCCGGAGCGCCTCCCCCACAACCTCCTGAACCGCGCCCTCCGATCCCGTTACGGAGGGTACGCGCACCAGTTCTTGTAGCAAACCTATCGCGCCCTTGCGGCGGGCCTCCACCGCGCGTTCTATCTCCCGCGCCATCCCCGCGCCGAGATCCTCCACCGTGCGCCTCCTTCAGCCCGTGTGCCGCCTCAACCGCCGAAACGCATGAGAAAACCCAGTCTACCCTGGGGGCTGTATTCCTTCTTGGGGCGCTGGACCTTCCTGCTCGTACGTGACGGCGGGGGTTCCGAGCGAGCCGCCCTGACTCTGGATGAACCGCCGCTCTGATGAGTAAGCCTGGACCATCATCGCGAGTTCCAGCCGGTCGTGGTCGGCGGTGAGCGTCCCTGCTTCCTCCTGCTTTGCCAGCTCTTCGCCGCTCTCGCCAAGGGAGGATTCAAGCTCGCCTATCCTCCGGCGCATCTTCAGCCTTCCGCCTGGGGTGAGGCGCAGAAACGTCTGCTCGTTCGGCCCCTGCATTGGGTAGACCCACGCGTTCCTCAGCCAGGATTGCAGGATTCCGTTCCTTATCTCTTCGGTGTTCTGAAGTTCCAAAGTCCTCACGCTCCCTATGCCGGTTCCGTACAGAAGCCCATAATCTAACCGCTACCTCCCGGAAACTCTACTCGGCGTCCCGCGTATGGTCCATTGAGATGAACGCCGCGACGAGAGACCCAGCAAGGACCTGGCATGATCTGCAAGCACGCCTCGCAGGCTCCTTCACAGCCCGAACCCACGGTCTATTGGAACTGGAGATCTCACTTCTCGGCCCCGGAGGCGAGTTCGGCCAGGTGCGCCCGCACGGCGCATCGGATGCTGAGGTTACCGTCGGCCCCCTGAAGGCCATCATCGAACACACAGGGAGCGCCAGCTACCGGATGACCGCCAACGGTGAGACATCCCTCGTCGCGGAACCGACGCATCGCTCAGCCGACGCCCTGGAGATACGGATGGACAGGCGAGCCTACGAGGCAAGCGCCAGCTTCTTACGGAACCAGGCCGAGGTTCGCTCGCGGGAAGGGAAAGAAATCGCGCGGCTGGAAGGCAACCTCACGGGCCGGAGGTACGAGGTCGCCTTCGACCCGGAGGCCGCTGGCTCGCTGCCAGTTGCGATACTGCTCCTCCACCACGTAGCCACCAACCGCCGCCGCGCCTTCCGGGTGGGATGAAGGAGGTATGAGGACACACTTGTTCGTAAAATATCTATTCGGCAGAATGACACAGGAGCGGCAC
>JACDAR010000315.1 GCA_013695335.1 Rubrobacter sp. | reverse complement strand
AACGCGCCGGACGCCAGTGAACAGGCTATTCGGGAGGATCTCCGGCGAGCGTGCGCGCCACGGCGAAGGGGTCTGAGGCAACCACCGAGGCCGCGTATAGCTCCATCGCCCCAATGTCCGAGGTGCGATTGGCCGGGTCTCCCCGGTCCACGATGTACACCACCGTCGGAAAGCCGGACCATTCATCATCGGCTTCCGTGAGCGGCGGCATGTGGAATGCGACGTTGAAGGCCCGCGCGCCAAGCGTGTGGACGTATGCCCGCAGAAGCTCCCCGACCGTGCGGTGGAGCGCTTCGTCGCCTGGGCTTTCCCCGATCACCACCAGCTCCTTCTCCTTCAAAGGGGAGAGGCTCGCAAATGCCCTGACGCCGTCTTCCGCGGGGATGGAGAGACCCAGAGATTCGTGGATGCGGTGGAGGTCGTCAAAGTAGTTCGAGCCGTGATCCGCTTTGTAGGCAGCGGCGGCGCGACGCAGGCGTTCGGCCTTCGGGTAGTGCATTCCGCGCGTGAGGGTGATCTGGGCGTGCCCGTGGATGATGGAGCCGCCCGCACGCCACAGGCAGTTCCACATCAGGAAAGGATAGCGGGCTTCAGGGTCTGCGCGATTGGCCTCACGCGCCCAACGCAGTCCCACGTCCACGTAGTCCGAGACTTTCTCGGGCGTCAGCTCGAGCGGATTGTGGTCGTCGAAGACTATGACGCCGTGGAACGCGT
The DNA here is from genome assembly GCA_013695335.1 of Rubrobacter sp. Lineage (GTDB taxonomy): Bacteria > Actinomycetota > Rubrobacteria > Rubrobacterales > Rubrobacteraceae > JACDGB01. The sequence goes on along the minus strand of JACDAR010000315.1, from coordinate 12,483 downwards.
CGTACTTGGCGACGTTGGATGCGGTGGTGGCGTGTTCGCCCCTGACCCTCCCGAAAACGTCCGCCGGGGTTCCTTCTTCGGGGCGGCAGAACGGGTCGCCCTCGGTCTCAGCTATCTCGCGGTCGAGGTCGAGGCTCACGCCGGTGTCGAGCGGGCGGGAGGCGCGCAGGCCGTTGAACAGGGAGCCTTCGAGGGTGATGAGGTTGGTGACGCGCACTATGCGCTGTTCCGTCACAGCGTCCACGGAGCCGAAGGACTTCTCGATCCAGGGTCGCATCCCATCTGGCGGTTCCAGATGGCCCGTGGTCGCGGATACGTCGAAGATGCGTAGCGCGATGGCGCGGTCTTCGGGAGCCAGCGCTTCGATCAGGGCTGGAAGGTCTGTGATCCTGGGTTCGCTTTGCATTCAGCTCCTCACTTTTCTATCCCGGTAAACCGGCGGACCTGCCGCCGGCAGCCTCCTTGCGAGACCCGTAATTCCACAACGCCATCCCTAATATAGTCCAAGCCAGGCTCCGAAGGACTATGAGCATCCCGAACACGGCCCACGGTACCTGCGTGTCGAAGATGAGCATGAATATCCAGATCTTCGGCGCGTTCATGAGGCTTACTATGAGTGGCAAGATGCGCCAGCGGCCCAGGATTCTTTCACGGAACGTAGCCACCCCGAGAAGAAATACGCCGACGGTCAGGAGCAGCGTCTCGGTCCATACGGTGGCCGCGAAGAAACCCTGTTCGAAAGGCAGATTGTCAGCCCCCATGCCGGCAAACGCCCACAGAGCGGTTCTGAATGCGAAGTATGTGGCTGGCAGCGCGGAGGCCAGAAATGCGACGGCGACCAGGGCCAGGCCGATGAGGCCGAGGGCGGAGCGGCGCCGCAGTTGCGAGTACAGGCCAACGAGCCCCAATGCGAAGCAAAGCGTCGCGAAGATCTGGACGATGTCGAAGATCCATCCGAGCACGCTGAACCTGACGCTGTCCGAATTTATGATGCTCCCCACCACGATGTAGAGGGTGGTTGCCGCCACGTATGCAAGGCCGCCAAGCGTGATGATGCGTCCACCGAGGCTGGCCGATGCGAGGGTTGGCAAGGGGGGACGGCCACTATATGAAGGACGTTCATACCTCGTTTCGGTCTGGAAATGTGGCGGCATCGCCCCTGATCCGGGCTAACTTTCGATCTTCTGGTAGAAGGCTTCGCGGTCGATCATGCGCTCCACGTGACCCTCGATCCCAAGCTTGATGCTGGCGATCTGGTGCGCGAACCTGACGCACTCTGCCCATCCCTTGCCATCCAGACGGGCCACAAGCAGCGCGGACCAGAATGCGTCGCGCGCCCCCGTCACGTTCTCCACCCGCACCTTCGGAAGCGGGCCGATTCGTTCGACCTCTCCGCCTTCCGAGACGGTGACTGTCCCGCCGGAGCGCGTGACGATGACGGTTTCGGCCCCGAGGTCCGAGAACGTCTCAAGGCAGGCGGCTTCGAGGGCGTCGTCTTCCATGTTGGGGTCGAAGAGCCGCCTGGCGTCCTCCAGGGATGGCTTCACGACAGAGACGTAGGGAAGCACTTCGGCGAGGACTTCCCAGGCTTCGTCGCGGTCGGGCCACACGCGGGGATCGTAGTTCGGATCGAGGGAGACTAGCTTGCCGAGTCTGGCGCCGAGCCTCATTGCCCGCCTGACGGCGAGGCGCTGCGGATGACGGGAGAGGGCGAAGGCCGAGGCGTGGACGGCTCGGGAACGTTCGATCATCTCGTCAGGCACGTCGCGCAACCCGAGCAGAACGTCTGCCCCGCGGTTGACCTGGAAATCCGGGACGGCTACAGTGCGGGTGACGAAGGCGTTGGTGGTGGCGGCTTCGGAGGTCCGGCGCAACCCTTCAGTGGAGACGCCGTGACGCTGGAGTTGATCCTCCAGATACTCCCCGAAGTAGTCTGTACCCACCTTGGTTATGACGGCGGAACGTCCCCCGAGCTTGGCTACGTACACGGCGACGTTGGCAGGCTGGCCGCCAAGATAGCGGGTGAAGCTACTGGCTGTGCGCAGCGACGTGACCAGCTCGTGGGATATGAAGTCCACCAGCGCCTCACCGACCGCGAGCACGTCGAGCGCGAAGTACAGACCGTCCAGGTCCGCCAGCGAGACGCCGTCCTCCGAAGCCGGGTCCGTGAAGTAGCATGGGATCTCCAGCCTGTACTCCGGCGTCGGGAAACCATTCTCGGATTCCCCTTCGACCCTCTCGCGTCCCGCTATTGCCCCAAGATAGCCTTCCGCGGTCTTCTCCCAGGTGTACCGGGAGAGCACACGTCCGTACCCTGCCTCGGCGTACCTGTCCCAGCGTCCCTCGTTGCCCGTGAGGGAGAAGAGGCCGGCGGCGACCTCTTCGGGGTCAGAAGGATCGACGAGAATGCCGTACTCTTCGTCGCCTTCCCGCAGCGACTCGCTGGGGCCGCCGTGCTTGGTGACGACGGCGGGGAGCCCGGCCGCGATGGCCTCCAGCGGCGCGAGGCCGAAAGGTTCGTAGTTGGCCGTGAGGGAGAATACGGAGCGGCGTTCGGCGAAGAAGCGGTAGGCGGCGGCGAGTTGGCCCTGGCTGTGCAGGTCGAACATCGAGACCTCGCCGCGCATCCTGGCCCGGTCTATCACCTCCATCAGGGAATCGAGCACCGCCCGTTCGTCGTCGCCTGCGTTTCGATAGTCCGAGAGCGGGTCTTCCAGGTCGCCGGTGACGATCACCAGATTCGCGCTCTCGCGCAGCGTCGGGCTGCTGGCGAACGCCTCGACGAGCGCGAGGTGGTTCTTCTTCGGATCGAGCCGGCTGGATGCGACGACGCACGGAAGATCCCGGCGTTCCTCACGCAGATCCCGCTCCAACGCGGCCTCGACGTGCTCGCGCACCGCCTCTTCGTCTTCGGCGCGGGAACCCTTGTCGAAGATGTTCATGGCGACGCCGGGCGGGACGGCGGCGAAGCGCCCGCCGTCTGTCGCATCCACGGCGCCGCGGTAGGCGTTGTGGGTGTACTGGTTGAATCGTTCCTGGCCCGTGCTGGTCACGTTCACGTTGGAGCGGTTCATCGCCAGCCGCTCGGCGATTATGCGCTTCGAGAAGTGGTAGCGGGCTTCTACCTCCGCGGCGTTCTGCCGCCTGACGCCCATTTTGTCCATCTTCTGGGCGCCGAGGGAGTGGGCCGTGAAGCTGAAAGGGATGCCTGTTTTGTCTTCGATCAGGGCGGCGCACAACCCACCGTCGCCGTAGTGGGCCGTCACGGCGTCCGGCAATGAGCCTTCGCGCTCGTAGAGATCCAGCAGTTTCGGGACGAACTCCGTGCCGAGATACGGCCACAATTCCTCTTTCGGGAGGAAGCCGTCGGGGCCGCAGGATATGCGCAGGATGCGGACGTTGTCGTGGCCTGGGTAGGCGTCGGTTTCGCCAGAGAACTCGGGCCAATTCGGGTCGATGATGCGGCGGGTCACTATGTCAACTCGGTGTCCGAGCCTGCCCATCGCCAGCGCCAGTTCCTTGACGTAGACGAGCTGGCCCCCGAAATCCGGGTGGGCCGTCCAGTACGAGTCTTTGGGATCGAAGTTCCCCTGCGGGTTTATGAAGGCGACGTGCATCCGGATATCCTCCCTGTCTCTGACGAATTCAGATTATAAGGACAATCCCCGCGACTTCTCACTGGCTTCCGTACGGTACGACGTTGGAGAGGTAATAGTACATATTGCGGGTACGGTAGAAGACGATTAACCCTTGCCTTGCGTACTTGCTGCTCAGCCGGTTGCCTTCGTTGGGGACATTGCGCGGTCAAACGCCACGAAGATTTGCCAGTCGAGATAGGGATCTCGGTTTCCTTCCAGAAACATCCTGACCAGGACGTCGTCCGGGTACCGTTTGGGATCATCCTCCAGCAGCACCCGGAGATGGCCGGTCACGCGGTGCTGTACCTCGTTGATGGCTCGTACCCGGGCCGGGTCGGTCAGGCCATACCCGCCAGCCACGTAAGCATCGCGGGCGGCGACGGTCAGATTGTGGGCGAAACGGGCCAGAAAGCGGGCCTGCCCTTCGGTCTCCAGGGCGGAGAAAGCTGCAATGGCATCCGGTATGTTCGTCTCGGAAACTCGCTCGTTCACTGCAAGACCTCCTTTGGGAGTTCATCTACGTCCACGCCTCGTTCGTCCAGTACCTTGACCCTCATATTCCCATTCATGATTCGTCCATCGGATCGGGTCCGTAGCGCCTCCGAATTGCCTGGCCTTAATGCCTCGATAATATCTTCGGTTGCTTGACCGCGCCAGTACTCCAGGGAGAAACGGCCCGACCCAAGTTCGAGTGTGCGATCAGGGTGAATGCGCCGTAGAGGTGGGTTGTCGCTCAAATCTGGTTTGCACCCCTCAACCCGTTTCCCAGCTTCGCAGGCGCGGCAGCGGAGCCGGTTTGGTCCCGCGGATGAACGCGGGGAGCGGGAAGCCAGGGTCTCCGCTTCGCGCTCCTTCGCCGGCCTCCTCTGCCAGCCGCAGATAGGCGCTGGCCGTATTGTCCCAACTGTAGTGTTTCCTGGCCCTTTCCTTTCCGCTTCGTGAGAATTCGTGCCAGAGGTCGGGATTCGAGAGCAGACGCAGTAGTCCGTTTGCAATATCCGGCGGATCGTAGGGATCTATCAGCAATCCGGCCCGGCCTTCGTCCGTGGTCTCGTGAGGGCCTCCGTTTCTGGTGGCGACGACGGGGAGACCGACCGCCATCGCCTCGACCACGGTGAGGCCGAATGGCTCGTACTCGGCTGGCAGGCAGAAGACGCTCTTCGTCTCAGCGCCCCAGCGGTAGAGCGCGGCCACCGTGGACTGCCCCGACAGGCTGAAGGCGGAGATGCAGCCCCAGAGCCCCGAACGCTCTATCTCCCCGATCATGGCCCGGACTACGGCTCGTTGTTCTTCCGTGGCTTCTCCGCCAACCGCGCCGTCGTGCAGCGGGTCTTCGAGGCCACGGGTGATGACCAGCAGGTTCGCTTGGTCCCGCAGTTCCTGATTTTCGGCGAACGCCTCGACGAGCGCGAGGTGGTTTTTCCTGGGATCAAGGCGGCTCCAGGCGATGACCGCTGGCAAACTCCGACGATCCGGGGAGATGTCGCGTTCGTGGGCTGCGCGGATTCTGTCCCTGACCTCACCCTCCCACGGGCTGAGGGATTCCGGATCAAAGACCTCGAAGTTGACGCCCGGCGGTATCACGGCGAACCGTTTGTCATCCACATCCACCGTGCCCCGGTAGGCGGGATGCCCGTACTGTTCGCGGCGCTCGGCGTCGCTGTTGGTGACTATCGCTATCGAACGAGCCATGGAGGCCCGCTCCGCCTGTATCCGCGCCCCGAAGTTGAAGCTGGCATCTATCTCGGGAAGCTCGGTCGGGGGATCATCGCCCGCATCCCGCAACAGCAGATCCAGCTTCCACGCCCCCAGGGAATGGGCCGTGAAGGTGAAAGGCACGCCCGAGACCTCGGCGAGTATCGCGGCGGAGAGCCCGCCGTCTGCGTAGTGGCCCGTCCAGAGATCCGGCCAGGTGTCTTCCTCCGTGTACCGTCGCGCTATCCCTTCGGCCCATTCGCCAAGGTGCGGCCACATTTCTTCTTTGGCAAGAAATCCCGGCTTGCCGCACGGGACACGCAGGATGCGGATGTTCGGATGGTCAGGGTACGTATCGGTCAAATCCGAGAACTCGGGCCAGTCTGTATCCAGGATCCTGCGGGTCACGATGTCCACCCGATGACCCATCCTGCCCAGGGAGCGGGCGACTTCGCGAACGTAGACTAGTTGACCACCGAAGTCCGGGTGGGAGGCGAGGTGGCTGTTCCTGGGATCGAAATTCCCCTGCGGGTTGACGAAGGCGATGCGCACCGCGCCATTCTCTCCTGTTCCCGGTTTCGCGGAATCGTCCCGGCATATCTATCCGGTTCGGGAAGTATCTACTCTCTCGTCTTCCGCGCCCTCCGTGCTTTCCGCAGCCTGTACGCGCTCTTTACGTTCCGCCTCTGCCGCGTTCGCATAGAGTTCCGTGCGGTCCATCTCCAGTGGGAGCGGACCCCTGCGTTTTACCTTCAGCTCGGCCACCTCGCGGGCGACGAAGGCGCAGCGCTCCGGCGGTTCGCCATCGAGTAGTGCCACGAGAAAGCCAGCCCAGAAGGCGTCGCCAGCGCCTGTGGCGTCCTCGGATTCGATGGGACGGGCCGGGACGTGGGAGGTGATGCGGCCGTGCTCTGAGACTAGAATGCCCTCGCGGCCCATAGTGAAGACGACGGTCTCCGGCCCCATCTCGTGGAACAGCTCGATGTACTGCTCCGTGGTGTATTCCGGGCCGAAGATACGTCTTGCGTCGTCGGCCGAGGGCTTGGTTATGTTGACGTGGCGGTACACCTCGCGGAGCACTTGCCGCGCTTCTTTGTGGTGAGGCCAGATGCGGGCGCTGTAGTTGGGATCGAGGGAGACGATCTTGCCCATCCCGCCAGCCAACTCGAATGCTTTCCTCACCGCCGAGCGGCACGGCTCGCGCGAGAGGGCGAAGGTGGATGCGTGGACAACCCTGGCGCGCGCGATGGCTTCTTCGGAGATCTCCTCCGGCCTGAGCAGGAAGTCGCCTGAACGTGCAATCTCGAAGTCAGGCTTCCCGCTCGTCGATGACACGAAGGCCACGGTGGTGCGGTTGCGATGGTCCATGACGAGATACTCGATGGAGACGCCGTGGCGCTGCAACTCGCTCTTCACGAACTGGGCGAAAGCCCCGATGCCGGTCTTGGAGATGACAGCCGAACGTCCACCCAGTTTGGCGACGTTGACAGCGATGTTGGCCGGAGAGCCGCCGAGGTAGCGCCGGAAGGTTGTGGCGTTCCTCAGCCAGTCCGTCTGCTCGACGGAGATAAAGTCAACCAGCGTCTCGCCGATGGCAAGGAGGTCCAGGGGTTCCTTCGCCGCGTCCATGCCTCCCGCCTCCCGTCCTCATCGCGTTTGCCATGCGCCCACCGCAGCGACAGATTACATCCGTGCGGCGCGAAAAGCCATGCGGACGAGAACGAAACGGCCGCCCGCTGGGTTGGCGGGCGGCCGGAGAGCCTGACGTGTGGTGGCCGCTATCCGGCGGCGACCGCCGCTGGTGGGATGTTGCGATTGAAGCGGAAGATGTTCTCGGGGTCGCGGCGATCCTTGAGGTCAACCAGGCGGTCCCAGTCCTCGGAGGTATACGAAGCCTTCACGCGCTCGGGGGTCGCGCCGTCGAGGTCCATGAAGTTCACGTACTGGGCGCCGCTCGCGTGGGGCTTGACGGACTCGGCCACGTAGGCGAGGAAAGCCTGTACTCCCTGGGCCATCTCCGGGCTGAAGGTGGCCCCGATCCCGTTCAGGATGTAGCGGGCGTCGCTGCGGCCCATCGGGTTCAGGTCGCCTGGCGGGCGCGAGAGTGCGCCGCCGAGCTGGCGCATCTCAAGCACGATCAGGGGCGAGTCCGCGACAGCCAGCTTCACAAGCGTCTCGCGGGTCTCGGCTGAGAGGTCGTGAAGCATCTCGGAGTGGCCGTAGGCTCCGAGTGGATCGACGGGGTCCATGCTGATCATATCCATCATCGTGCAAGGCATTACCCCGAAGGTGTCCATGATGGGATCCCCGAGTTCGCGCCACGGCGCAAGCAGTTCCGCACCCTTCGCTTCGAGATCATCGCCCGTGTAGCAGAACCGCATGGTAATAACGGATTTCCCGCGCAGAGGCTCGGGGATGTCCGGCATCGGTGGGATATTCAGGAACGTGGCCGCCGATGTTACCTCGTCCGGCAAATCCCCGGACCAGCGGGCGTAGAGGTCCAGAACCTCCTCAGCCTTCTCCGCCGGATAGAAGAGGTTGCCGCCATAGACGTGGGTTATGGGATAGAGCGCAAACTCCAGAGAGGTGACGATCCCGAAGTTACCGCCGCCGCCCTTCAATCCCCAGAAGAGATCCGGATTCTCATGCGCACTGACCTTCACCAGCTCGCCGTCAGCGGTCACCACGTCTGCTTCCTTGACGGAGTCAGCGGCGAAGCCGTACTTGCGACCCAGCCATCCGAAGCCCCCGCCCATCGTGTAGCCCACGACTCCGACCTGGGAGGTCGAACCCTGCAGGCCAGCCAGCCCGTGTGCAGCAGCTTCGGGGACGAGGTCTGCCCACTTCGCGCCGGCCTCGACGCGGGCCGTCTGGGTCTCCGGGTCAACGTGTACGCCCTTCATGCGCGAGGTGTTGATGAGGACTCCGCCGTCGGCTGGCGCGGCGACGCCGTGGCCGGTTGCTATCACCCCGACGCCGAGGCCCTCGTCGCGGGCCAGTCGCACGGCTTCTAGCACGTCGGAGGCGCCTTCTGCCATGACAACGAGGGCGGGGTTCTGATGGGCGTTGAGGTTCCAGGCGGCACGCGCCTCCTCGTAGCCGTCGTCCCCTGGCACGAAAGCATCGCCTTTCAGGTTGGCCCGGATCTCTCCGATCGCCGCTACTCCGATGGTCGTTTCCACTTCGGTCTCCCTTCTCGTTATCTTCCGACACTTGTAGTTTGAAGCATTCGACTGGGCAAGGCCATCCACGCTTCCCCCACGCTTTCCCCACAGTTCAGGTTTGGTGTCCTCGGTTCCACTGGAGCGGCGCCCATGCTCATGGTCCGCATCCTACGTGGCGTCGGCGAAAGGCGTATCCCCAAAATGTACTAATTTTCGCGCCAGGATCCCGCCCACTCACGTCTCGTGCATCCTGGCGTTCAGTTGTCCTGCCTGGGAAACGGGACTATAAGAAATGATCCCTGTCGGTAAACGAGAAGAACGCCAACCTACAAATCGCGTCGTAGAATCAGGTGGTTTGATAAGTTATTTTGCGAAGGTGGTTTTCGATATGAGAATCGAAGCGGGCTGATGGGCCGGACGGATGGCATCGAGGCCGAGGGTCTCGTCAGGAAGTTCAGGGGCGGCGTCACGGCGGTGGACGGCGTTGACCTGCGCGTGGAGCCCGGCGAGGTGTACGGCTTCCTTGGGCCGAACGGGGCTGGCAAGTCCACCATGGTCCTGATGCTCACCACGCTGTTGCCGCCATCCGGCGGGACGGCGCGCGTCGCTGGCTACGACATCGTGAAGGAAGGACCGCAGGTGCGCGCCATGATCGGGGCTTCATTGCAAGAAGCGGCGCTCGACAATTTCCTCACAGGCCGCGACCACCTGAAGCTCCAGGCCGCGCTGCACGGGCTTCCCCGGGCCGAACGCAAGAAGCGGGGAGATGAGTTGCTCGAGCGCGTCGGGCTCTCCGAGGCGGCTGATCGGAGGGTGCGCGGCTATTCCGGCGGCATGAAGCGGCGTCTGGATCTAGCGCTCGCCCTGGTCCACAGGCCGCGCATCCTGTTCCTGGACGAGCCGACGACGGGCCTCGATCCACAGAGCCGCAGCGCGCTCTGGGCCGAGGTCAGCCGCCTCGCCCGCGACGATGGGGTGACGGTCTTTCTCACGACGCAGTATCTGGAAGAGGCCGACGTGCTCGCGGATCGCGTCGGGATCATCGACCGGGGCAAAATAGTGGCCGAGGACACCCCCGAAGCCCTGAAAGCTGAGATCGGCCGTCCCAGCGTCGAGGCGACGCCCGCAAACCGCAATGAGCGCGACGCGGTCGCGAAGGTTCTCTCGCGTTTCGGGCAGGAGATTCCATCCCAGCCAGAGACTGTCTCCGTGCGCATGGGCGACGGGGCGGGCGGCCTCGCTGACGTGGTGCGCGCCCTGGACGCCGAGAACCTGAAGGTCTCCAACCTCCGGCTCGACGAGCCTACCCTCGACGACGTGTTCCTGGAGAAGACTGGCCGATCCCTGGAAGGCGCGGGTGGGGGCGAATCCGAGGCTGAAGAGGTGCAGGCATAATGGGTGTGTTTACCACGCAGGTTGCCGCCCTGGCGGCGCGTTCCGTACTTCGCACGGCGCGGCAGCCTGCGGTGATGGTCTCCGCGCTGCTGTTTCCTATGATGTTCTTCGCCATCAACGCAAACGGCCTGAGCGCGGCCTCGCGCATCCCCGGATTTCCGGGAGACTCATACGTGGATTTCGCTTTTGCCTTTCCGCTGGTACAGGCTGCGTTGTTCGGCGCGGTTACTGCGGGGAGTGATCTCGCCCGCGATATAGAGAGCGGCTTCTTCGACCGCCTCTCCCTGACCCCGATGCGGCCCGTGTCGCTGCTGATCGGGATGCTCTTTGGCGTCATAGCCCTTGGACTTTTGCAGGGCGTGGTGTTCCTCTTCGTCGGGGTGCTCTTCGGGGTGGACGTGCATTCCGGCTTCCCTGGGATGTTGGTTCTCGTCGGGCTCACGATCCTCACAGCGCTTGGCTTCGGGGCGATCGGGGCGACGCTCGCGCTGAGGACAGGTTCGGTCGAGGCTGTGGAGAGCGCGTTTCCACTGTTCTTCGTGGCGATTTTTATGTCTTCGATCAACCTTCCTCGGAACTTGATCGAAGCCGACTGGTTCCGCTTCATCGCCACCGTGAACCCCATAAGCTACCTGGTCGAAGGCATTCGCAGCCTGGTAATAACCGGCTGGGACCCCCAGGCGCTAGCCCTCGGCTTCGGGTGCGCCCTGGCGATAGTCGTGATCGCCCTCGCCGCCGCCGGAACTTCCCTGCGGACGAGGATGGCGAGATGACAGCCCGGACGCACGTTCAAGGTGGAAGCACGGGAGGATTCTTCGCGGTAGCCTGGGCGGTGGCGGGAAGGCAGACGTACAAGTATTTCCGCAACCCGGCGTTCCTCGCGCCCGCATTGTTCCCGCTGTTCTTCTTCGTCGCGTTTGCTGGTGGGCTGACACGCGTCGGGTCGATACCCGGCTTCGATTACGCGGCTGGGTATACAGCATTTCAATTTGTGTGGGCGCTTCTGCAAGCGGTCTCGATGGGCGGGGCGTTCACCGGCTTCTCCATCGCGGGAGACTTCGAGAACGGCTTCGCCAGGCGCCTGATGCTCGCGGCGTCGAACCGGCGTGGCATCGTGCTCGGGTATGTGATCGCCTCCATCGCCAGGGCCGTCATGACCGCCACGCTCGTGACGGTGCTAGCCCTGGTGATCGGGATGCGCATAAGCGGCGGCTACGACCTGTTCGGCCTGATCGGGCTGGTCCTACTCGCCAACGTCGCCGCCACCCTCTTCGGGGCAGGCGTCGCCATGCTAATGCGCACCCAGCAGGCTGGCCCGGTCATAAGGACGCCCATCTTCCTCGTCCTCTTCCTCGCCCCGGTCTTCGTGCCACTGAACCTTCTGAACGGCTGGCTGGAGACGGTAGCCTCCATCAACCCGTTCACCACGATCCTCGACGCGGCCCGCGGCTTCCTGGCCGGGCAGCCGGAGAACGTCCTGCCAGCCTTCGGCATCGGCGTCGCCCTCGTCGTCGTATTCGCCGGGTGGTCCCTGTATGCGCTGCGACGTGCTGAGAAGGCTGGTAGCTAGACCTTGCCGGTAGCCGGGTCGAGAGGCCGTCCGTACAATCGCGCCATCTCCACCGCCCAGAAGTGGGCCACGAAGCTTCATACGGTCGTGTACCGGATGTCCGGAGGCAGGATCGGCGGACGGATGTCGAACAGTCCGGTCCTGATACTGCTAACCACGGGACGCAAGTCTGGGAACCGGATCTCGACCCCGCTCTTCTACCTGCGGGACGGTGATGGTTACGCCGTCGCCGCCTCCAACGGCGGGAGCGCCGGACACCCTTCTTGGTGGCTGAACCTCGGGGCCGATCCCCTGGCCGCCGTCGAGGTTGACGGAAGCAGGATCCGCGTCCACGCCGGAGAGCTGGAAGGCAGGGAGAAGCGGCGTCTCTGGGAAGGGCTAGTCGAGATGTACCCGCCGTATGCGGACTACCAGAAGCGTACAGACCGTGGGATACCAGTGATATTGTTGAAGCCGATATCGTAGCGAAAGGAGTTCTATATTGAATACCATTACCCGCGAACAGCTTAAAGAGAAGATAGATCGGGGCGACGAGTTCGTTCTGCTCGAAGTGCTTTCGGAGGGTTCTTACCAGCGGGGCCATCTGCCTGGGGCTGTACGTTATGAGGATTCGGAGCAGGTCGAAAGGCTCGCCCCGAACAAAGACACGACAGTAGTCGCCTATTGCTCCAACTTCAACTGACACTTCTCGACGCGGGTCGTCCGTGAGCTGACGGCCATGGGTTACGAGAACGCCACCGAGTACGAGGGCGGCAAGCAGGACTGGATCGAAGCCGGTCTCCCGACGGAGGGCGCATAGAAACCTACTCTCACGCTTTCTTTACCTGGGCGCTCAGCAAGCACGGCGTCAAAGTTGGTCAGTCCGCAGCGATAGCCGGGGCGGCAGGGGCTATCCTCTCTGACATACCATCCATCGCTGGGGTGATCTACTACGTCGGACCAGCCTTCCTGCGCGAAGGCTGGAGTTCGATGGGCTCCGAAAACGTATTCGACGAAATCTACGTCTCCGGCCCTTTCGGCT
>JACDAR010000138.1 GCA_013695335.1 Rubrobacter sp. | reverse complement strand
GGCTCGCGCACGTCGAGAACGTTTATGTCCTCGTCGTTGTCCATCTTGGTCTTGAGCTCACCGACGGTGATCTCCGGCACGTCGTTCTCTGCTTCGGCGGCGCCAGCCTGCTGGATGCCGCAGAATTCCTGGTAGTCGATCAGCTCTGTGACCGTAGGGTTCTCGCCGCACACAGGGCAGTTCGGGTCCTTCCTGAGCTTCATCTCCCGGAAGTTCATCCCCAGCGCGTCGTAGAGCATGAGACGCCCGACGAGCGGCTCCCCGATGCCGAGTATGAGCTTCACCGTCTCTGTCGCCTGCACGACCCCGATGGCGCCGGGAAGTATCCCGAGAACCCCGCCCTCGGCGCAACTCGGCACCAGTCCGGGCGGTGGCGGCTCGGGGTAGAGGCAGCGGTAACACGGGCCTTCCTCGGCATAGAAAACGCTGGCCTGGCCCTCGAAACGGAAGATGGAGCCGTATACGTTCGGCTTGCCGAGGATGACGCAGGCGTCGTTGACGAGGTAGCGCGTCGGGAAGTTGTCCGTGCCGTCCACGATCACGTCGTAGTCCTTGAGGATGTCGAGCGCGTTCTCGCTAGTGAGCGCCTCCTCGTGGATTATGACGTTCACGTTCGGGTTGATGTCATTGATGCGATCCCTCGCGCTCTCGACCTTCGGACGGCCCACGTCCGAGGTGCCGTGCAGGATCTGACGCTGCAAGTTGGACTCATCGACCACGTCGAAGTCAACGATCCCGATGGTCCCGACCCCGGCCGCCGCAAGATAGAGTGCGAGCGGGCTGCCGAGGCCGCCCGTGCCGACGGTGAGCACCTTCGCCTGCTTGAGTTGTTTCTGCCCGCCGAGCGCCACCTCCGGCATGATGAGATGGCGGCTGTAACGGGATATTTCGTCGTTGGAGAGCGAGACTTCCCCGTTGGGTGATGGTACTAGTGGCTCTCTTGTCTGCATCTTCGAAATCCTTCCGGTTTTGAAGCTAGTGGTTGCCCAGAAAAAATCTGTATCTAAAAACTACCTACATCGCCTTCCGGCGGAGCCGCCAGCTATGGAGGGGATGATGGAGAGCTCGTCGCCGTCAGCGACCTGCGTATCGGATCCATCGAGGTAACGGATGTCCTCGTCGCCCTTGTACACGTTGACGAAGGAGCGGAGCTTCCCGTCGCCCGTATAGAGGTGCTGGCGCAGGTCGGGGTGTTGCCCTGTGAGGTCATCCAGGGCCGCCCCGGCGGTCTCCCCACCGACCTCGACCTCGGAGTTGCCCCCGGTGTACTGTCTCAAGGGTGTCGGGATTCTGACCTTCGGCATGAGATTCTCCTTCCGCGTATCTGAGTTTCTAACCTACGATGGGCTCGTCCTTGTAGCCCGAGCGGTCGTCTTTGAGCAGCCACGAGCGCATATCCTCGACCCCGTTTTCGGAGACGGAGGCGATCACATACGACCAGCCGGGCCACGCATGCTCGCAGTCGTAGTCAGACGGCTTCGCCGGATGGTCCGGGTGCGAATGGTACACCCCCAGGATGTCCATGTCCCGCTCGCCAGCCCGCTTCTCGAACGCTATGTACTCCTTCGGGTCTATGAGGAAGCGGTGACCGCGTTCGTCCTCCTCGAAAGTGTTCTCGGCGCGCCACACGTCGACCACGATCTTCATCTCCCCGACGTCCATGCCCACTATTACCCCCGAGCATTCCTCGGGATACGTCTCTTTCGCATGGTCGTGGATGTGGCCGACGTCGCCGGCCCCGATCTTGAGCGGCAAGAAGCTACTCCTCCCAGAAACTCTCGGATAGGTACTTGTCCGCCCCGTCGCACAGGATGGTCACTATGGTCCCCGACTCTATCTCCCGCGCCAGCTTGGCTGCGGTCGCCACGGCGGCCCCGGCGGAGATTCCGATGAGGATGCCCTCTTCGCGCGCGACGCTCTTGACCATCGCGTAGGCGTCTTCCGTGGGGGTGCGCCTGTTCTCGTCGGCGACCATGGGATCGTAGATGGCAGGCACGATGGCGCTCTCCATGTGCTTCATGCCTTCCAGGCCGTGGAACGGTGAGTCAGGCTCGAAGGAGATCACACGTATGTCCGGATTGTATTCCTTGAGGCGGCTGGCTGTGCCGACGAACGTCCCGCTCGTCCCAAGACCCGCGACGAAGTGTGTGATCTCACCGTTCGTCTGCTCCCAGATCTCCGGCGCAGTACTCTCGTAGTGCGAGCGCGGGTTGGCCGGGTTGCTGTACTGGTCAGGGTAGAAATACCTCTCCGGGTCTTCAGCATACATCTTGCGCGCCTCGCGGATAGCACCATCGGAGCCCTCGCCTGGGTCCGTGAGCACGAATTCTACGCCGTAGGCCCGCAGGATCTTCTTTCGCTCCTCGCTGGCGTTCCTGGGCATGCACAGCTTGACCTTGTAGCCGAGTGCAGCCCCGATCCAGGCGTAAGCGATTCCGGTGTTTCCGCTCGTCGAATCCAGGATGACTTTCTCGGGCGTCAGCGCGCCTGACTCCTCGCCGTCCCGGATCATCCACAGCGCCGGCCTGTCCTTGACCGAGCCGCCTGGGTTGTACCATTCGGCCTTTCCGAAGATGCGTACTCCCGGCGTCTCCGCCGAGATGGCGGGCAAATCCAGCAGCGGTGTGTTCCCGACGAGACCCACGTTTCGCGTGCCTGCTGCAACCTGTTCGTTAATCCGAGTAATCATGTCGGGATTAATTATACAGCGCGGAGTGCCAGCGTCCACACCGGCGAAGAAATCCAACCTACGTGATAGCCGGAAGGCCCATGATCGACCTTCCGGCCATGGCTGGTGCGATGCGTGCATTGTACCGGAGTACAAAAGTCTCGCGCTACGGATTGAAGTTAAGGATTCGTTAATTAGCCTAAAGTTTCGAGAACCTCGGGCAGGTCGCGACGGCGGCAGGTGAAGATGGGGGTGTCGAGTTCGGTGTACGAGCTTGCCTCCGACTCGCGCAGCTCCATCATGAGATCCTGGAACTTCTCTGGAGATTCCGCCTCGAAGGAGAGTATGAATTCGTAGTCTTCGATGCCGAAGCAGTAGGCTGTGTTGTTCTTGACGGGGTAGTGCTTGCGCCCGATCTGCATGTGTTCGTTCATCATGCGCTGGCGCTCTTCGAGTGGGAGGCCGTACCACTCCCTCGTCTTCACGAACGGGTACACGAAAAGGTACTCGCCCTCGCCCGGAACGATGTAGCGTCGGTTCTCGAAGCCAGGCGTCTGCTCGCCGACGTAGATGGAGCGCCGCGCCAGCCCGAAATACGAATACGTCACGGACAGATATCTTCCGAGGCCAGTCTTCATCAGAGCCGCTTGCATGGCTTCGAAGGCGTCGAGGTCGTGCCCGATCCTCCACAGCATGAAGTCCGCGT
Source organism: Rubrobacter sp. (assembly GCA_013695335.1). Classification (GTDB taxonomy): domain Bacteria; phylum Actinomycetota; class Rubrobacteria; order Rubrobacterales; family Rubrobacteraceae; genus JACDGB01. Next base: position 6,619 of record JACDAR010000138.1, on the reverse strand, counting down.
CGGAGCGGAGGCCCATCAGGGAGAAGGAGCGCAGCAGCATACCGACTGAATGCTCCTCAACGGCTGCCAGAAACTCACGTTTGCCAGCCTCGCGCTCGTCATCAGGGAGGCGGCGCCACAGCGGATCCAGCTTAAAGAAAACGTAGTTGACGTACTGCGCCGGTAGTTGTTCTTCCTGCGCCTGCTGTTCGCGCGTGCGGGTCTCGGTCATGGTCTCTCCCTTCGGTCGTCGGGGCGGTTCGCGAACCGCCCTTACAGCTTCAGCTTTTCGTTGGTTGGGACTTCGCGCAACTCGACGCGGTCCCAGAAGTCGAGGTCTTCGGGAGCCCTTGGCAGCTTGGTGTAGATGGCGTAGTAGACGAGCGACAGGGCGATACCCCAGGCCGCGAACTCGGGGATGCCGAGGGCTATGCGGGTTATGGCGTTCACGTGCGCCACCTGGGTGTTGAAAGCCTCTGTCCCGAACGATGCGGTGACGATCCTGATGTTGAGCAGGAAGTTGACCACGCCCGTGGACGCGTTGACGAGGGCGAGCAGGGCCGTACCCCACGCCATAGCCCTGGCGACCGGACGTTCGCGGAAGAGTTCTTGCAGCGACGATTCCTGGGCTGGCGTGCGCGGGTCGAGGCTCTGTTCGGCGAAAGCCCGCACCACGGGATGCCCGACTACCAGGGATCCCCCGAACACGAGGACTACTATCACGCTGCCTGTGGTGTCCTTGATCGCATACATGAGCCCGTCCACAAACCAGAAGGCGAGTATGCCGCGCACCATCGCGTTTAGGCCGAGGAAGCCCGTGATGAAGTTCAGGCGGCGGGTGATGAAGAACAGGTCCACGAAGACCCAGCCGACGGGTATCAGGGCGGCGAGCAGGTACGTTGGCACGGCCCCCAGCGTGTCCGTCAGCTTCGCGAGGATCAGGATGGGGACCACAGCGCCGAGCAGGATGTCCAGGACGAGCTTTGTGGGGCGGCTCATGGTCTTTTATTGTACGATTGGGTGAGGGGCATATGGCTTCAGGCGGCAGTCATCAGGTATTTGCCTAAGCCTGAGACCTTGCGCCCGCAGCCTCTAACCCGAAGTTGCCCTCGTACAGATCCGAGATCCAGCGCAGTTCCTCGTCCGTGAGATCCGGGGTATCTGGTGCGGCGGCGAATTCATCCAACTGCTCTTCGCCGTAGATGTTCGGCAGGGTGGAGACCACCTCTGGCGACGCGAGGCAGAATTTCAGGGCTGCCTGCCCGAGCATGCGTTCACCGGATTCGGTGAGGAACGATAGCTGATCCACCTTCTTGAGGCCGTCGATGAGCCACTCTTTCGGGCGGTGGCGGCGGTGGTCGTTCGGGCCGAAGGTTGTGTTCTCGTCGTAGTGGCCTTCGAGCATCCCGGATGAGTGGGGAACCCGTACGATCAGGCTGGTATCCGTCTCCCCGGCGGCTTCGATCAGGCCGCGTCCGGGGTCCTGTTCAAGGAGGTTGTAGATCATCTGCACGCCGCTTATTCCCCGCTCGCGCATAGCCTGCACGCCCTCTTCGAGCCACCCGATCTTCGGCCCAAGGGCGACGCCGTAGGCCCGCACCTTGCCCTCCGCCTCGAACTCGTCCATTAGCGCGAAGAGAGCGTCGTCTTCGACGGCGTCCATCTTGGTGTTGTGGAGCTGGAGGAAATCTATATAGTCTGTGCCGAGGCGCTTCAGGCTCTCATCAAGGGCGAAGCGGATGAAGTCCTCGGACCAGTCCTGCGGGCGTTCCTGCTGGCCCCGGCGGGCTGTGTGATTGTAGAAATCGTAGCCGATCTTCGTCGAGATCACGACCTCGTCCCGCATGTGCCCGAAAGCGTCGCGCAGGATCGTCTCCCCGAGACCCGAACCATATGTGTCTGCGGTGTCGAAGTAGTTGATGCCCTTCTCGTACGCCTGTCTCAGAAGGTTGACGGATTTCTTCTCGTCCACTTCGCCCCACCAACCAGTGGAGACCGTCCATAGTCCGAAGCCGACTTCGGAGACGCCTATGTCCGTGCCCGCGATGTTGCGATACTTCATGTTCTACCCCTGACCTGTATCTATTACCAAAAGTCCGCTACAGATGTTTAGTACATTGTACCGCCCGACGCTGTTGCCTTTCTCTCAAGTATGTCCGGGACGAACTGGGACGGGATCTTCCCGGCCGGATCGGGACTCCGCTCCCATGATGCCGGGACACCGGGCCTCTTAGGCTGTCCGTAAGTTGACCGGCGTGAAAGAAGAGAAGGCCATGCAAACATCCAGCCTCATCCGGTGGAGCGGACTGGCGGCTGTTCTGGGCGGGGCGCTGTGGATCGCCAAAGTGCTGTACGAGATGAATGACGTTACCACGTACGCCAGGGACATCACCGACTACATGTTCTTCGTCGTGCCGCTGCTGTTGCTGGTCGGCCTGGCGGGACTGTACGCGCTCGACGTGAGACGGGCGGGGCAGAGGGGACGGGTTTTCCTCGCCGGGTTCTTGATGGGGGCTCTCGGCCTGATGGGAATTAGCCTTTCCTTCGGCCTCTGGACGCTAGGGACGCTTTCAGATCTCCTGTGGGGCATCATGATCGGGTTGCTGCCTCTGGGTCTGGGACTGATGATCCTGGGCGGTTCGATCATCGAGTCAGGGACGCTGGGACGCGCGAAGGCTCTTCCGCTCGTCATGGGTTTCATGAGCATTCTGGCGCTCGCTCTGCCGCCCTGGAACGTCGCCGGGGTGACCGTGTGGGCGTTGTCGGGAGGAGGTTGGGTCGTGCTCGGAGTCGCCATCTGGGCCTCAGGAAATGAACGCGCCGTACGCACGGCGCGGGTGCAATGACCAGAAATCCCGGCCAAGGAAAGGAGCAGAAAGATGGAGTTGATCAACATGACGAATAGACGAAAGGTTCTGGCGGTTATCGCGGCGGCGATCATGGCCCTGATGGCGGGGATTGTGGCGTTGCTTATGGTTTCGCCTTCGGCCGTCGCGGAACAGACCGGCACGAAGTTCGCCTTCGCGCGGATCGTGAACGCCGAAGGGGATGCGATCGGGGCGGCTATGCTGACCCAGAGACAGGAAGAGGTCAGGATCTTCGCCTGGACGAGGGGCCTCACGCCCGGCAAACACGGCATCCACATACACGCCGTCGGGCTGTGCGATCCCGCAGCCTTCACCACCGCCGGGGGACACTTCAACCCCGAGATGAAGCAGCACGGGCTCGAAAACCCGGCCGGCGCGCACGGTGGAGACCTGCCGAACCTGGAGGTGCGCGAGAACGGCCTCGGCATCCTGAACGCTGATAACGACCGCATCAGTCTGCTCGAAGGCCCGAAGTCCCTGTTCGACGCCGATGGGTCCGCGCTCATCATCCACGCAAGCGAAGATGACCAGATGACAGACCCGACCGGCAACAGCGGCGCCCGCATAGCGTGCGGCGTGATCCAGGCCAAGTAAACGTCTTGCCGGGGCGGTTAGCGATCCGCCCCGGCAACATCGGCGGAAAGGAGGGTCCTCCATATTGATTCCGAAGTGGGGCCGGATCTGGATCGCTGTCGCGGGAACGGCTCTCTTCCTCGGGGGCATCGCCTGGCTCGCGAAGCTCTCCGTCGTCGTCGCAACCGACGGTCGGGTGACGGCCACCGGCGCTGCGGGCGCCTTCTTCACCCTCGGTCTCGCCCTCATCTTGATCGGCTCCACCGGCGCCGGATTGCGGCTGACGATGGGCGGCGAGCCGATGTCACGGATTGCCGGCATAGTGCTGTCTCCGGTCTTGTTCGTTGCCGCGTTCATGATCCTCCAGGGCGTCGTCGTGGGGCTCGTGACCGTCGCGCAGGCCATTGTCGGTGGACTGGGACCGGATTATGTCCGCGAGGAGGCGATCATCCTACTCACGGCAGTGGTGTCGCTGGTGGTGGGCACGATGTTGCTGGCCGGTGCCGTCCGCTGGCCGCGCGGCGCGACTCCCCAAGACCCCGAGCCGGTCGAATGAAAGTCGCGAGAACGAGGAGGCAAGCCATGCAGATGTCGAGTTGGACCCGGGTGGGCGGGCTGGCGCTGATGCTGGGCGCCCTCATATTCTCCATGACCAAAGCCAGGGGATACGTTGACCCCGACGACTCGCTCCTCGTGTACTTCATGCTCGTGGGCTTCGCGGCGTGGCTCGTGGGCCTCGCGGCGCTATACGTCCGCTACGCGCCGATCTCAGGCAGGCTCGGGAATACCGGCCTCGGAATATCCTTCGTGGGCATAGTGATGCTGGCCGTCGGGCATCTGTTCTCCTTCATGTCCCTCGCGGTCGGGGTGGATCTGTTCCTGATGGTCGTGTTGGGTGCCCTCGCCCTGACGATCGGGGCGCTCCTTTTCGGCGTCGCTGCCGTGCTTAGAGGTATGTTGCCCCGCTACTGGGGGTTCGTCCCGCTCCTCACCGGTCTGGCGGGCTTCGCCTGGTTCTTCCTCTCCGGCGCGGGAGACGGACCACTATTTTTCCTGGTCCCCAGGACGCTCTTCGCCCTCGGCTGGCTGCTGACGGGATACGTGCTCTTCTCGGATAGGCGCGAGACGGCGCAAGATGCGGTCCTCACAGTCCAGGAGGTAAAGTCGTGATCCGTATGAGCGGTCTGGCGGCAATCCTGGGTGGCGTAGTGTGGGCGATGTGTTCGGTCAAGCTGATGTTCGTTCAGTGGGGGGAGCCTGGATCCTACTTGTACGAGAACTACGAATTCTACAATCGGCTGCTCGCGCTCTCGCTGCCCTTCCTGATGGTGGGATCGGTGGGGCTTCACGCTTCGCAGGAGAGGCGCTACGGGTGGCCGGGGAGGTTAGGCTTCGGCCTGACTTTCGCCGGGTTCGCCCTCATGTTCGTTGGCGCCGTGGGAGAGTTCTGGCTGTTCACAGATCAGCCCTGTGCCGAGGGCAACGGCAGGGAAGTTTCCTGGACCGTTTTTCTGCTCGGGGCGCTCACCCTCGCTGGTGGGTCCGCAGTGTTTGGTTTAGCCACCCTGAAAGCGGGAATGCTGCCGCGCCCGGGAGCAGCGTTGCTCATGATCTGGTTTCCGGCCGGCATCCTGAGCGGCATCCTCGCCGACTCCACCGGACTCTTGTCGGCAGACCTGGCCTTCTCCCTGGTCATGGCGGTGACGCTCGGGACCGGCTGGGTGCTGTTGGGTTTCGCACTCTGGTCCGGCGGGAGAGACGCGGCTCGGCGGCCGGCGCCAGCGGAAAGCATGGAAGTTGAGACATGAAGCCCCCGGCTCCGATTCGATGGAGCGGATCTAGTAGCGTCGTGGCCGGTCTGCTGTACTTCGTTGGCTACGCTGGAATGGCGGAGCTACTGCCGCCGGTGATGGGCAACCTGGGCGGCCACGTAACGCTCGGCCTGGCGGGGTTGGCGACCCTGCCCGCGCTGGCCGGAGCGATGGTGCGGGACGCGGGACGGAGTGGCAGACTGGGGGTGGCAGGCTACGTCCTGTCCTCCATCGGCGCGACGGTGTTCTCCGCCGGCAACCTGGCCGAGGGTCTCTGGCTTACGGAGTTCGGAACGAGGTTGTTTGCCCTGGGGTACGTGGGCCTCACGGCCGGCGTGGTGCTGCTCGGTTTCGCGTTGCCGCGAGCAAAGGTGTTGCCAGCCTGGAGCGTGTGGCCGCTGGCCGTAGGATGGACGTTGTTCTTGCCGGTCGCCAATAGCCCAACCATTTTCGGCTTCGCGCCCTTCGCGCCGTCTCTGCTCGCGGCGGGGATGCTGGGCGCGGGCTGGATGATGCTGGGTCGCGCCCTCTGGGGCGCCGGAGCGAGGGGATCTCGTGACCGTGGAGAGAACGCAGCCGGGGATGCGCCCAGCGGTCTGGGATGAGATCATTACTCGTGTTGCAAGGATTGCGCTGAGGAGCCGGGACCGGCAATGACGACACATCCCATCGCGCACGATTCCTCCGAGAGCCGGGGCTCGGAACGCGCCACGCCGCGATTCCTGCTAGGGATCGGCGCTCGCGGCGCAGCGCGGCTCGCGTGGTCGGTGTGGGGACTGTGTTTGACTTTGCTCAGCCTGGGCTACGCGCTGTCCTTGCTCGATAATCCTAACCTCGACGGCGACGGTCCGTACATGACGTTCGTCTTCAGCGCGCTGACGCTGATGTTCCCGACGGTCGGCGCTTTCGTGGCAGCGCGCCGTCCCGGAAATCCCATCGGCTGGCTCTTCTGCCTCGCGAGCCTGTCTTTATCGGCTCAGATCTTCGCCGACTCGTACGCGACGTACGCGCTGTCTACCTACTCTGTGGAACTGCCGGGCGTCGAGACGATGGCCTGGCTCTCCCAGTGGATAGCCTTTCCCGTGATAATGCCGGTCGGGGCGCTCCTGTTCCTCCTGTTCCCGGAGGGACGATTGCCGTCCCGATGGTGGCGGCTCGTGGCCTGGGTATCCGTCGCCGGGGGCGCGCTTCTGGCCGCTGGCGACGCGCTGAAGCCAGGACCGCTGTACATCCAGGCCAGCGTGGACAATCCATTCGGCGTCTGGAGCATCGGCGGTGTTCCAGTCTACCGCTGGTGGGACACGTGCAGCGTAGTCGGGGGATGGATGGGCCTCGGCGCTTTCGCGGTCTCCGCGATCTCTTTGATGCTCCGCCTGAAGCGGGCTCGCG
>JACDAR010000125.1 GCA_013695335.1 Rubrobacter sp. | reverse complement strand
CGTGGGCGCGACGGCCGCCGCGTGGCTCGATGTTTACGGCGTCGGGCTTCCAGGGGAGTCATTCTTCGTATGAGAGCCATCCTCGATGCGATAGTGACCAAGAAATCCGGCGGAACACTCTCGAATGAGACGGTCCGGGAGGTCGTCGAAGGCTACACCAGCGGGGAGATCCCCGACTACCAGATGTCCGCGCTTCTGATGGCGATCTTCATTCAGGGCATGGACTACGGCGAGACGCTCGCGCTGACCCGAGCGATGGCGGAGTCTGGAGAGACATACTCGTTCCCGAATTGCGTGGACAAGCACTCCACAGGCGGGGTCGGGGACAAGGTGAGCCTGACCTCGTTGCCCATAGTCGCGGCCTGCGGGGCGCCCGTCGCCAAGCTCTCTGGGCGGGGGCTAGGCACCACAGGTGGCACCATAGACAAACTGGAGGCGATCCCCGGTTTCTCCGTTGCCCTCTCCAGGGAGCAGTTCGAGAGGCAGGTTGATGAGGTAGGGCTGGCCATCATCGAGGCAGGGAACCTCGACCCTGCGGACAAGGCAATCTACGCCCTCCGCGACGCCACGCGCCTGGTGGACTCGCTGCCGCTCATCGGCTCTTCCATAGTCTCCAAAAAGGCGGCGACCGGCGCGGGACACCTGCTCTACGACGTGAAACGCGGCTCCGGGGCTTTCATGAAGAGCACCGAAGACGCCCGCGAGCTGGCGGATCTGCTGGTGCGCCTGAGCGGAGACCTCGGCGTGCGGGCGGCGGCCCTGATCTCGGACATGGACAACCCGCTCGGAAACGCCATAGGCAACGCCCTCGAAATCCGCGAGAGCATGAAACTTCTCAAAGGCGAAGAAGTTCCCGCAGATTTAGCCGAAACCGCCCGCAGCGTCGCGGTGCGGCTCCTGGAACTGAAAGGGATGCATGATCCTGAAGAAGCAGTGGAACGTGCGATCTCCTCCGGCGCGGCCTTCGAGAAGTTCGGGGAGTTCGTGCGGGCGCAGGGCGGTGACGCTGACGCCCTCGAAGACCTGCCGGTCTCTGACTCGGTGCGGGAAGTGTCAGCACCACGGGGCGGCTACGTGGCAGTCGTGCGGGCGCTCGGCATCGGGCATGCAGCCCTCGCCCTCGGGGCCGGAAGGGAAGAGAAAGGCGACACCATAGATCCAGGCGCCGGGGTGGAGATCCTGGTTAAAGCTGGAGACCTGGTCGAGAAGGGAGAACCGGTCGCCAGGCTCTACGGCGGGCGGAATGTGGAGCACGCGGAAGAACTGGTGAACGAAGCCCTGGAGCTTTCGGACGAGCCGGTCGAGCGTCCCCCTGCTATTCTTGACGGCCTGTGAAACGTCGACCGGGCACGGTCATCGTGGGTATCGTGCCGGAGCGAGGAGGACACTCCCGGTCGGCCGGAGAGGAGGATCGCGTGAGCCCAGTACATGTGCGTGCGGAACCGGGAGATATTGCCGAGAGCTTGCTTTTGCCGGGAGACCCCCGCAGGGCCACGTACATAGCCGAGAATTTCTTCGACGACGCGCGGCTGGTGACGAAGGAGCGCGGGATGCTCGGCTACACTGGCACGTACAGGGGTGGGCCGGTCTCCGTGCAAACAACCGGTATGGGCTGCCCCAGCGCGTCCATAGTCACATCCGAGCTGATTCAGCTAGGGGCGAAGAACCTCCTGCGGGTAGGAACCTGCGGCGGCTACCACAGGGAGATGCGGCTCGGAGATCTGGTGGTCGCCACAGCCGCAGTCCCCCAAGATGGCACGGTATCCTCGATAACCCAGGGCGTTCCTTATGCCCCGGCAGCGCACTTCGATCTCGTCCACGCGGCACACCACGCTGCCGAGAACGCGGGACGCCGGACGTTTATGGGGCCAATCGTCAGCGCTGACCTTTTCTACGACCCTGAGGAAGATCCTGCCTCCCTGTGGAACAACCTCGGGGTGATAGCCGTGGAGATGGAGGCTGCTGCGATCTTCACGCTCGCGGCGATGCAGGGCGTAAGGGCTGGATGCCTGCTGACGGTCTCGGATACCATCGGCGAGGAGATCGAACGTATCAGCGACGAGGGCCTGCAAGATGCCGTGGATAACATGGTGACCCTGGCGCTAGACACCCTCAACGCCTTAAACTAGGGACTCACCAGAAAGCGCGCGGGGGTCGCGCATCGGATAAAGTCTCAGGCAAGGCTTCGGAGGGCTATTGACTATCCTCAACGAGTCGGGCGTACCGGACGTTCTCTCGCCGCTGCACGCGGCAAGAGAACTTTCGACGCTGCTGCCGGATACCCTTGTGATAGTGGTAGGCACAAGGACCGAGGCGTACCTTGCCCAGACCCTGCCCATGCTCCTGCCTGGCTCACTACCTCGGGATGCCTCTCCCCTTGGCCCGCGAGTGCGCCTCATCTTGCTAGACGATGATGAACCGCCGGAGCAAGGGCAGGTGGCGTCGCGGATCATAGAAACCTGCGCCGGCGTCCCGAAGACGAGGATGACGCTGCTGGTCGCAGGCCGGTCGGCCGAGCTGATGGGTCTCGAAGCCGGCTTCGAGGCCAGGGTCGCGGCCAGGCGACTTGAGATACCTGTCAAGGTAATCGACCCGGATACCGATCTCCATTCCAGGGACTCGCTCTCGACGGATCTGGAGGACCGCGCGCTGGCCGCGCTGGTTGAGCTTTGCCGCGAGTCGACGGCGGATCTGGTAGCGGCGAACCCCACGACCCCGAAGCGCACAGGACTCCTCGGGGGATTCCTCGGCAGGAACAGGGATGAGGAACGCGCCACGGAGCGGCAGCCAGTGGTACTCCTCGGGGCCTCGCCTGAAGCCGCCGGGGATGTCACACCGGAGCTGGAGCGCGCCGGGTTGAAGGTGGCAGGGAGCGTTCCAGGCGACGGCATTGCGGCGGGGGATCTCCCTGCCATCGGTGAAGGAACCGTGGTCGCCCCACTCGACCCGCACCTGACTACCGCCTGCCGCACGGCCAAAGAGCGGGGCGCGAAGGTGGTAAGGACGCTCGCGCCCATCGGGGTGGACGGCACGGCCCGCTTCATACAGGAAGTATCGGCGGCAGTGGGAACGCCTGCGAGCGAGATCGGCCGCGCCAGGGAAGTGTGGTCGGGCCTGGATCACCTGCGAAACCGCGTAAGGGGGAAGCGGATTTTCTTCGCCGGGGATACCGGACTGGAGCTGGCGCTCGCCCGATTCCTCGCCGACGCCGGGGCCGTGGTGCTGGAAGTCGGGGTTCCGAGGTTGGACCGCAGGGCGATGGCCCCCGAGTTGCATTCGCTGGGCTCCGACGTTGACGTGGTGGTTGCGCCTGATCCTGAAGGCCAGATCGGCCGGATAGACCGCGCCCGTCCCGACGTGGTCATCTGCAGCCCCGGCCTCTACGTGCCGCTGGTCGCCAGGGGACACCTGTGCCGCACCACCAGGGAGCTTCGAAAGACAGGCATCCACGGCTACGCGGGCGCCCGCCGGGTTCTGGAGTTGCTGGTAAGGACGTTCGAACGGGCAAGCGCCCTGGACGCCCTGGATCTGTGACGCGCCAATGATGTCCCCATGAGGTTGCTGCGCGGCGTCTACGAAGGACCCGGAAGCCACGGCATCCTGCGGGTGGCAGCGAGCATGAGGGGCGTTCGCGCCGTGCTGCGGGCGTTGCCTGGAGAGGGATATTTCTCCACCCTCCACGGCGCATGGACCCGCTCGGGGGAGGCCGCGCCGGTCTCCGTCAGCCCCGTGTGGGAGAAGCCCGCCGGGTCCAGGGAACCTGGGGACGTTTCCAGGGATTTGTCCGGGGAGATCCGGCGCCACCCCGCCACTGAAGCCATTGTCCTTGCCCGCTCTGAGGCCGCGCTGCTCTCGGGCGAACCCACACCGGTCGTCGCCCTGCCCGAGAACGAGACTGGCCGATCCCCCAAGCTGGTCACCTGCGAGTGGGAAAGCGTTGGCATGGGCGAGGCTGAGGCTGCGGACCTCGCGCTCGAAGGCATGGTGCGGGCACACGCCAGGCAGGCGGAGAGGAGCACATCCCCCACCGTCAACATCTTCGGGCCGCCGCTGTTCGATCCGAACGCCGAGGCCGAATACGAAGAGGCTGAACGGCTGCTCTCGCTCCTCGGGATCGGGGTGAACACGCGGGCGCCGCTCGGGGCCACGGTCTCAGACCTTCGGCGGTTGCCCCGCGCTTGGGCGAATCTGCTCATCTACAGGGAGACCGGCGACGCGGCGACACTGTACCTCCAGGACGAGTTCGGCACGCCCCGCGTGACCACGCCCATGATCGGGGCCGCGGGCACGGGCGCGGTGCTGCGAAGCATGGGCGAGCTGTGCGGCCTTGACGCGCAGCAGGTACGACAGACTACGTGGAACGAACTGGGGACGACGGCGAAGCTGCCATGGTACGCCAGGCTGCACCCCCCTGAGACCTTCAGGGGCGTCAGGGTCGCCATCTTCGGGGATTTCACCCGCACGCTCGGCCTGGGATACGCGCTCTCACGCGAGATCGGCCTGGAAGTCGGGGCTTGCGGCACGTACCTCACGCACCTGGAGCGGGACTTCCTTTTCCACGCAAGCACCTTCACAGACGAAGCATTCGTCGCGGACGATCCGGACCAGGCTGCCTCCAGCATCGAAGATTCGAGGCCAGACCTCCTGATCGGAACCCACCTCGAAAGCGAGGTCGCTGATTCCCTCGGAATCCCGTTCCTCCAACTCTGTCCCCCCGTCATCAACCATCCTTTCGTGGAACGCCCGCTCATGGGCTACAGGGGCTCCAGCGTGCTCGCCGACGCCCTCGAAGAAGCACTCAGGCACTCCGAACGCGGGCAGCGGGAACAGCCTTCGACGGGGCTGCCGTGGACCGATGAGGCGCTGGAGGGGCTGGAGAAAACCCCCGAGTTCCTGCGGGGCAGGACGCGCCAGCTAGCCGAGCAGCGCGCCCGCGAGGCGGGGTCACGGGAGGTCACCCGCGAGGCGCTCGACGACACCCGCAATTGATTTTTCACCGCTATCTATATAATCCTCCGAATGGGCATCAGGGACTTCATACAGCACCTGGAAGAACACCGGCGGAAGCTGGAGGCTGACCTCTCGGCTGACGAGCGGGAGGAGATGCTCCTGGAGGCGGAGACCATGGTCGGAATGGCGGATGCGGCGGTGAAGGAGCTGGAGTCTGTTATCAAAAACCGCCGCGTCAACCTCCCGGAGGAGCACGCCGTCCGCTTCGCCCAGGACGTTTTTATCTACCTACGGGACCAAGAGGAGCGGGTCAAGGAGCTGCTGCGTACCGCATGAGTTAGTCTCCGTGATACGCTGGCTCCGGTCCCCGCCGAAGCCTGACTTGTGTCGAAACCTTGGGGAAGGCCGCGCGTATACCCTCATGGTTACGAGAACACAAGAGTTCACGGAGGTATCCATTGAAAGAGTCATTATTCAGGGCGCGCAAGGTTCTGCTTCTGGCCTCGATCTTGATGCTGGCGGTGGTGGCCGCAGGATGTTCCACCGAGAGCAGCGCCGCAACGCAGAAGAACGTGGCCCAGACGCCACCCAAGGCATCATCGAAGATACCGGATGATGAGCCCGTGGCGCAGGTTGCCTCGCAGGTGGAGCAAAGCGTGGTGCAGGTCAACGTCAGGGCCATGGAGAATACGCCATTCGGCGCGCAGGAGTCAGAGGGTATCGGGAGCGGCGTCATCTACCGCAAAGACGGCTACATAGTCACCAACAACCACGTGGTCAAGGGCGCCACCCAGGTCAACGTAGCCTTCGCCGACGGCTCCACGGAGCAGGCCGATATCGTCGGCCGCGACCTGCTCACCGACCTCGCGGTGATCCACGTGAACCGAAACAACCTGCCAGCCGCCAGCTTCCAGGCCAAAGAAGACCTCACCGTGGGCCAGCTCGCGGTCGCCATCGGCAGCCCCAGCGGGTTCGAGTCCACGGTTACCTCTGGCGTGGTCAGCGGGGTTGCGCGTGAGATCCCACCCGAACTGACCGGACGCCTCGACCCGTCACTGGTGGACCTGATCCAAACCGACGCCGCAATCTCACCAGGCAACTCGGGCGGCGCCCTGGTAAACCGAGACGGCCAGATCATCGGCATCAACGTGGCCTACCTGCCTGCCAACACAGGGGCCGTGAACATAGGCTTCGCCATCCCATCGGACACGGCAGTCTCGGTGGCGAACCAACTCATAGCGACAGGAAAAGTCTCAACCCCATATCTCGGCGTCGAAACCGCAGACCTGAGCCAGCAAGACGCGGAACGGTTCAACCTTGCGGTGGACTCGGGCGCCATCATTGCGAAGGTCACGCCCGGCAGCGCCGCAGATAACGCGGGAGTCCGCGTCAAGGACGTCATCACCTCCCTGAACGGCGCAAGGATAGTGAGTTCAGGCGACCTTTTCGGCGCGCTGCGCGACTACAAGCCGGGCGACAACGTGAAGCTCACGGTGGTGAGGAACGGCGAGAAGCAGACCCTCGACGTTACGCTGGACGAAAGGCCCAACTAGAACAACCGTTCTAACACCGCACCGGGCGGGGCTGCAAGGGGACTCCACACCGGGGTCCCCTTCTGGCCTTCGGTACACAGGAGGATGGGATCCCAGGGATAAATCCACCATGAAGCCGGGAAACACGATGCTCGTGGTTGGGGATGATCCACGGCTCACAGACTTTCAGGAACTCGAAACCCGAGCATCGGGACTTCGAAGTCTCGCGGGCGCAGCGATATTTGGAAGGGCACCCGCATTTTGCATGGTCTGGCATCGACAGCGAACGCGTCCCTGACCCGGAGATTGGCAAAGCCGCGCGCATTCCCGGTTAGACTCACCGCATGGTGGGAGATCATCTACACGCGGCAAGCCACATCGGACGGCAGCGCCTGACTGCCTGTATCCCCTGCGGGTTGGCATGAGCATCGAGGGGTTGAAGCGGTGGGCTGGGAGGCTCAAGGTCGAGGTGTACGCGCTGTATCTGGCGTACAGGGACCCTCGGGTTCCTTTGTACGCCAGGATCTTCGCCGCCTGCGTAGTCGGGTACGCGTTCAGCCCTATAGATTTGATCCCTGACATGATCCCCGTCCTCGGCTACCTGGACGATCTCATAGTGATACCGCTCGGCGTCGCGATCGCGATACGCATGATCCCATCCGAAGTCCTGGAAGAGTGCAGGGAGAAATCCCGTTCCGTCCAGGATAGGCCGGTGAACCGGGTGGCAGCAGTCGCAGTGGTCGCCGTGTGGGTGGCCCTCGCGGCCCTCGCCGTCTTCCTCGCAATGCGGGTTCTGGGGCCGTAGAGATACCCATCCATGTGCTACGATCCAGCATATTCGTAGAGAGCGAGGAAGAGGCAGTAGCTTGGGCAGGAAGAGGGGTACGCAGGGTAGGCGGGTTAACGTCTCCGAGGACAGCGGTTCCCGCAAGGCCGGGATCATCATTGGGGCGATTGCGGCGGTGTTCTTGCTTGGTTTCGGGGGGCTGGTGTTCCTCGACAGCCGCCAGAAGGCACAGAGCGCCCCCCCAGGCGAAGTAAAGACCTACGACGTTGGGCCAGCGGGCCAGCACACCGAAGAAAACGTTGACTACGATCAGACACCACCGGCCGGTGGACCGCACAACCCGGTCTGGCAGAACCAGGGCTTCTACACCGAGCCGATCCGGGACGAGAACGCGGTCCACACGCTGGAGCATGGGGGGGTCTGGATCACCTACCAGCCCGACTTGCCCCAGGCGCAGAAGGACCGTATCAAGGAGCTTGTGGACGGGCGAACCTGTATGCTAGCCAGTCCTTACCCTGACTTACCTTCCCCCGTCGTGGCCTCCGCATGGGGCAAGCAACTGCAACTTGAGAACGCAGATAGCCCCGACCTCGACCGCTTCATCCGGGCCTACCGCCAGGGGCCGCAGACCCCAGAGCCAGGGGCCGCCTGCACCGGCGGCATAGGATCTCCCTCGTAGCATTGAGAGCCGCGCCTCCAAGAAGCGCGCCGGAACGCGGCAAGAACCCGCCACCCCGGCGAGACCCGACGATCCTGCCTCTGGCCCTGCTATCCGCGCTGGCCGTGGCGGCAGTGTTCGCCGTCTACCTCTCAGGCAGGCCGCCCGGCGACGATTCGGCCGAGGCAGAGTTCGCGAGGGACATGGCGACCCACCACGCCCAGGCCGTGGAGATGGCCGAAATCGTCCAGAACAAGACCCAGAGCGACGAGATACGAACCCTCGCCAGCGATATCGCGCTCACGCAACAGGGGCAGATCGGGCAGATGATGGGCTGGCTCGACCTGTGGGGCCTCTCCTCAACCGGCCCCAAACCAGCGATGAACTGGATGGGCAACCCGACAGAAGGGCTAATGCCCGGCATGGCGACGCCCGCGCAGATAAACCAACTGCGCGAAGCGTCCCCGGATGAGGCGGACAAACTCTTCTTGAAGTTGATGATCCCGCACCACAGGGCGGCGATCCCGATGGCCGAGGCCGTCCCCCAGAAGACGGATCGCCCCGAGGTGGAGAGGCTAGCCAGGTCCATGATCTCCTCCCAGAAGGCGGAGGTTAAGATCATGGAGGACATGCTTCGGGAGCGGGGTGCGAAACCTCCAGCCTCGGATGACTCTCACATGCACGACGGCATGGACATGGGAAGCGCGCAGCATGGCGAGCACGGTTAGGCCGCTCGTGGGCCGCCGGACTGGCGTGGTGGCGGCCCTGGTCATCTCCCTCCTTGTCTTCGCCACGGACCAGGGCGTCAAGCGTTTCGTCGAGGGGGCAATGCGGATCGGGGAGAGCCTGCCAGCCGTCCCCGGCATCCTGAACTTCACGTACATCGAGAACGACGGCGGGGCTTTCGGCGTCCTCGGCGGCAGCCAGATAGTGCTGCTGATAGGGAGCGCGGTCGCCGTCGGGGTGGTTCTGTGGATGCTCTTCTCGGGCGAGCCGTCGAAGCTGACCAGCGCCGCGTGTGGCCTGGTCCTCGGCGGGGCGGCGGGCAACCTGCTCGACCGCCTCTCCGCCGGCGAGGTGACTGACTACCTGGACCTCCAGTTCTGGCCGCTCCAGGCATGGCCCATCTTCAACGCCGCCGACATCGCCATCACCACAGGCGTCGGCCTGCTCCTCCTCTCCGCGCTACGCAACCCGGACAAAGGTTAGCCCTAGATCAGCCCTGGTATGCTTCAGGGTTCGGGGACCGTGATCTTCTTTCTCCTGCTCGTGTCTTTTTTCGGTTGCGGCCAGCGATCCAGTGGAAACCACCCAGGCGATGGGCCGGAACTCGGGCGAAAGTTCACCGTCGAACGCGGTGATGAGGTCGAGGTCTCAGGCGAGAGGCTGGAGATCCGGTTCGCCTCCGTCGCATCTGATTCGCGTTGCCCGAAGGGGGCGGAGTGCATCCAGCAGGGATACGCGAGGATCTTACTGCGGCTCGCCAGGGCCGGTGAAAACGCCGCAAGCGTGGGGCTGAACACGACGGGCGAAGGGCATCCATCGCAGGCCAGGTACCTCGGATACGAGATCAAACTGCTCGACCTCGAACCTTATCCCAGGGTAGAAGATGACGACGAAGCCGGGAAGTACAGGGCGACTTTGCTGGTCCGTGAAGCGCGTCGAGGCTGAATCGAACCTCGAAAACGACGGAGTTGCGGCGTGTCGTGATCCGTGAGATATTGGCGCGCCAACGGACGAGGAGGGGAACTCCCTTGTGCGCCAGGCCAGGCTGGTGGCTCTACTTGTGGTGGTTTCGGTGCTGCTGACCGCTTCTGGGGCATCGGCGCAGGAGGAAGTAGATGTGCGCCGCAGATAGACCTTTCGGCCTATTCCAGCCGGCTGAGGACGAACGCCAGCAGGAAGCCCATGGAGGTGACGATTCCGACCACGCCACCGCCCTCCTCGTATGCTTCCGGCATCATGGTGGACGCCAGCATGGTGAGTATGGCCCCAGCGGCGAAAGCCTGGATACCGGCGATCAAATCCTCCGGCGCACCGGCCAGGAAGAGGTATCCCAGGAGCGCGGCTATCGCGGAGGCTGCGGCCACCGCTGTCCACAGGACGAGAACGTGGCCCGTGGAACGCCCGGCCTGTTTCATCCCCGAGGCCGAGGAGAGCCCCTCCGGTATGTTCGAGAGGAACACGGCTGCTACGAGGGCCGCGCTGACCCCGGTTCCTTCGATTAGCGTGATCCCGATGGCCGCAGACTCGGGGATGCCGTCGAGCAACGCACCGATGGCGATGCTAGTGGCCGAGTCTCCCTGCTGATCCCCCATGTTCTTGCGGCGCTCGCCGCCCCTGCGGTTTACCTCCCTGTCAGCGAAAAAGAAGACAGCCGCGCCAGCCAGAAGCCCGATGGCCGCAGCATCGAAGCCTCCCCTGCGATAAGCCTCCTCCATCAACTCGAAGGCGACTGAGGAGAGCAGAACACCGGCCCCGAAGGCCATGATGAGGGCGATGGTGCGCCGCGAGGCCCCCGCGTAGATTCCGAGAACAGCCCCGATCAGGAGCGAAGCCCCCCCAACGAACCCCCAGAAAGCCGCTCCCAGCGCCCCTACGACGATGCTTCTACCGCCCCATCAACCGCTCGTAAACCACCCGATACTTGCGGATAGCCTGACGCAAATCCTCTGTGCCCCCTTCGTCAGCATCCTCGGAAGGTTCGTCGGGACCACGGGAAGACTTCGCGACGACCGAGGCCCGAATGCGGCGGGCCTCGCGGTAATCGTCGGCCACCTCGGGGTGCATAACGGCGAGCCCGCGCTCTGTCTCCTCCTCGCCCTGGGCTGATTCCGCGACGAAGTTGCGTTCTTCCAGGAGATCGGTGACCGTTCGGTCGGCCAGCTCGATGGAGCGTTCGGGGTTGTCCACGAAGACGCTCTCTACCTCCCGCCACCGCTCCTCGTAGCGCCCCCGGCTCTCGTCAGAGAGGGTTTCGGTCTGGCGTTCCATCCGGCCCCGGCGCTGACGCAACTCCTTCTCGGCCTCTTCCTCTGAGTCGTGCCTCTCCACTGCGTGATCGTACTCGGACCCGAATTCTTCGCGCGTTCGTTCGCGCTGTTCATCTCTTCGCTGGTTCCGTCCACGGCGCAACACGAGATAGATCGCCAGCAGGATCAAGATCACCACGACAACGGCGATGATGATCCCCAACGTTGCGCCACTCATGAACTCTCCTCCCGCTAGATCACCTGGGCCGCATCATTACCCGCAATGCCGTTTTCATAACGCTTCGGGCAGGTTGGTGCGGCGGAAGTAGAAGCTATCCGGGAGGTCTCTTTCTTACGTGACCTCGCGCAACTTGCCGGTCTCGACTTCGTAGACGAAGCCGCGCACCGAGTCTTTGTGGGGTATGAAAGGGTTGGTTTTGATGCGGGCGAGGGACTGGCGTATGTTCTCGTCCAGGTCCGTGAAAGATTCGAGGGCGAAGTGGGGCTTTATGCCAACGTCTTCCTGTATCTGCTGCTTCACCTCGTCGTCTGTGAAGGTCAGCATACCGCAGTCCGTGTGCTGTATGAGCATGATCTCCTCTGTCCCGAGCAGGCGCTGCGAGATGACCAGAGACCGGATCTCATCGTCCGTTATAACGCCCCCGGCGTTGCGAATAACGTGCGCATCGCCCTCCGAAAGCCCGAGCATGACGTAAGGGCTCAAGCGGGCGTCCATGCACGTGACCACGGCTATGTGCTTGCCAGGGGGCATCGGAAGATCACCCTTATCGAAAGACTCCGAATACTCCTCGTTGTTCCTCAATAACTCGTCGGTGACGCTCACGCTTTCCTACCCTTCCCTCGCCAAAGTCGATAAATCGAGTGAAGATTAGAGCATAGCGTGACGGTCGCCGCAACCTTATGGGATCATTCGAGGGATCCCTCCAGGCGGATTTGGACGACCAGCCTGCGGGAATAACAGGAACAACAGGATAAGCAACGCCCAACGTCGGAAGGAGAGCCCATGAGCGAGCGCGACCGCCGCACAGGAACCGGAGGCACCGAAGAAAACGTCAAGGACGAGCTCGACGACGCCGCAAAGAAGGACGCATCCAAGGAAGCCGTGGAAGAGGAAGAGGCCACTGGCGGCCCCGAGGGAACCGACTCAGGCGGGATCAAAGACAACGTCAAGGACGAATTCGACGAGTCACAGCGTCATTAATGTCTTTTGTGGAGGCGGTAGATCCCACCATCTCCGCCTCCACCCCTTCACCATCCGAAACAGGCCAGCGTAGCCAGGCAACAACGCACGTCACGAATCCGAGGCTCGTCGGGACGCTATCGCGACTCGGATCATGCCCGCAAAAATGGGCAATGTGGGACGGCGAACCAACTAGATAGGGAGGCGGATGGAGATATCGGGGAAGGTAGCGCTGGTAACTGGCTCCTCGCGGGGTATAGGGTGCGAGATAGCAAGACAGCTAGCTTCAAGGGGCGCACGGGTCGCGGTTCATTTCCTCACTGATCGCGAGGCGGCGCGGGAGACGCTCGACTCCCTGGACGGAGGGCCGCACGCCGTCTTTGGCGCTGACGTGGCAGACGCGGACTCGGTACGTGACCTCGTGGAAGGCGTCGTGCGTGAGATGGGCGGGATCGACATTCTCGTCAACAACGCCGCCATCTTCGAGGCCCACCCCATCCCCGAAGCGGACTACGCTGGCTGGCGGGAAGCCTGGTCGCGGACGATCACGACCAACCTCATCGGCCCCGCGAACCTGTCCTTCCTTGCAGCCCGCGCCATGATGGAGCGTGGCGGCGGTCGCGTGGTGAACGTCTCCTCGCGCGGCGCTTTCCGCGGCGAGCCCGACACCCCGGCATACGGGGCAAGCAAGGCGGCCCTCAACGCCATGAGCCAGTCCATGGCCCAGGCGTTGGCCCCGCATGGCGTCTTCTTCTACGTCGTCGCCCCCGGCTTCGTCGAGACCGACATGGCGGCATCCGTGCTGAACGGCCCGAAGGGAGACAGCATCCGGTCTCAGAGTCCCCTCGGACGCGTCGCCGAACCGGAGGAGGTTGCCCGGATCGTTGCTTTTCTTGCCTTGGAGGCTCCAGATTTCATGACGGGCGCCATCGTTGACGTAAACGGAGCCTCTTATCTACGTTCTTGAACCGGCAATATGCTATTGCCTTATCAGGCACAGCAGCATAGCTGCTCCTGATCATGGATGACCAGGCGGCTCAGTCGTCTATGGAC
>JACDAR010000093.1 GCA_013695335.1 Rubrobacter sp. | reverse complement strand
GCGGCTGAATGGCTCCAGGAACTCTTCGTTCTCCAGCATCTCCTGGACGAAGTCCCCGAGCGGTCCGCTGGTGGCGTTGTACCACTTGACGGCGAACTCCACGGGGTCCTTCGGGACGCCCCCCTCGACCTTCATCATGTTGTTGCCCGCCTGGTCCAGCACGCGCGCCCATTGCTGGGAGAGGTCCAACATCCCGGTGCCGAACTGGTTGGACTTCTGCCAGGTTTCGGTCGCCGCATCGAACCACCTGCGGTACATCTGCTGCGGGTCCATGGATTCCATGGCGCCGGCGACGCCCATGGCGTCCATGATGCCGGTCGGGTCCAGCGGGCTCGCGGGGGCGCCGTTTGCGCCGTCAGGAGTCGCAGACTTCACGGCCCCGAACATCCTGTCCCTTGCCTCTTCCATGCCAGAAAACCACTGCCGGTACAGGCCCCACGGGTCCACCAGGCCCTCCTTGGACCCATCGAAAACGTCAGACCACGTCCTCGTACTGGTCTCGTACCACTGCATCCAGAGTTCCATCGGGTTCGTGCCGGTCCCGGCTCGTCCCTGTTCCAAAACGAAAACCTCCTCGCCCCGCGCCCCGCGCGGAGCAGTCCGCCTGCTTTCAACTACCGATTATGGCATCCCACATACAGATTATATCCAACAATCGGAATTTATGTGTGAGACGCATATACCAGAAGACATATTCCTCGGGGTTTCGGTTGCCCGTGATCCCGAACCCCCTTATATTGCCTGGGGTAGGGATGCCTGGCAAAGGAGGGTTGCCATGAGGGATGACGGCGGATCGGGCAAAGAGACTATCTTCACGCTTGAGGCCACGCCCCTGAAGTATGGCCCTGGCGCTTCTGAGGAAGCCGGTTGGGAGGTTGCGCGGATGGGGGTGGGGCGGGTGATGCTCGTCTCGGACCCTGGTGTGGTGGAGGCCGGAATCACACCGCGAATCCGGGAATATATCGAAGCGGAGGGGATCGAGGTCGAAGTCTTCGAGCGCGCCCACGTGGAGCCAACGGCGGACTCGTTGCAAGAAGCGGCGGATTTCGCCGTGGAGGGCGATTTCGACGGGTTCGTGGCTGTCGGGGGCGGCACCAGCATAGACACGGCCAAGGTCAGCGCGCTCATCGCCACGCACGGCGGTGAGATCATGGACTACGTCAACGCGCCGGTCGGTGACGGCAGGAAACCTCCTGGCCCCCTGAAACCATTGCTCGCCATCCCCACGACGGCGGGCACAGGCGCGGAGGCCACGACGGTAGCCATCCTGGACGTGCCCGAGCAGCGGGTGAAGACTGGGATTTCGCACCAGTTTTTGCGCCCGAAACGGGGGATCGTGGACCCCCTGCTCACGCTGACGATGCCGCCCGAGGTCACCTCATCGTGCGGCCTCGACGTTGTCTGCCACGCCGCCGAGTCGTTTCTGTCGAAACCCTACGACGCCCGTCCGAAGCCGGAGAGCCCGGACGAGAGGCCACCGTATCAGGGCGCCAACCCTATCGCGGACATGTGGAGCGGGAAAGCGCTGGAGTACGGCGGGAAATACCTGCGACGGGCAGTCGCTGACGGGGAAGACGTGGAGGCACGGGGCGCTATGATGCTCGGGGCGTCGCTGGCCGGGGTGGGGTTCGGGTCGGCGGGAGTCCACATACCGCACGCCTGCGCCTACCCCATAGCCGGCCTCAAGCACGAGTACCGCCCGGCCGGATATCCCGACGACCATCCATTCGTGCCGCACGGATGGTCCGTCATAGTCACGGCCCCCGCCGCGTTCCGGTTCACCTACTCTGCGGCCCCGGAGCGGCACCGGAGGGTGGCCGAGATGCTCACCGGCGAGCGAATAGAGAACGCCGACGAGGATACGCTACCGGAGATCCTCATCCGGCTCATGCAAGATGTGGGCGCGCCGCGCGGGGTCAGGGAACTCGGCTACGACGAGGAAGATATCGGGGATCTCGTAGAAGGCGCCATGAAGCAGCAACGTCTCCTGGTCGGCTCGCCCAGGGAAGTTGCGGAAGACGACCTGGCGGAGATCCTGCGCGCCTCGATGGAGAACTGGTAGTGGAAGAACGGAGCGTGCACGAAGGGTGGCCAGGCGTTGCGGCTGTTGTCGGGGCTGGAACGATGGGGCTGGGGGTGGCCGAGTGCTTCGCGGCGGCGGGTATGCGGGTGCGTCTGGTGGACGCGACGCCGGAGCTGACCCGTCGGGCGAAGGAGCGCGTAGTGGAACGAGCGCGGGGTCACGCGGACGCCGGTCTGATCTCCCGCGAGGCACTCGAGCGGGTCGAAGGGATCGAAACGGCGGACGGCCCCGCCGAGGCGTCGGCGGGTGCGGAGTTCGTATTCGAGGCCGCGCCCGAGGATCTGGGGTTGAAGGAAGAGGTTCTGGGCGCCTGCTCCGCCGCTGCTGACCGGGAGACCGTCATCGTCTCGAATACCTCGTCGCTTCCAATAAACACCCTGGCGACCTTCGTCGAACGCCGGGAGAGGTTCCTCGGGATGCACTGGTTCAACCCGCCGGAGTGGACGCCTGGTGTCGAGGTGATACCTGCCGAAGGAACAGACACTGAAGTTGTGGAGCGGGTGGTCGGTTTCCTGCGCGGTATCGGAAAGCGGCCTGCGGTCGTCGGTGATGGACCCGGTTTCGTGGCGAACCGCATCCAGAACGCGCTTTTCCTGGAGGCGTTGCGGTGCGTGGAGGACGGCCTCGCCTCGCCGCAAGAGGTGGACGAGGTGGTGCGGAGTTGTTTCGGGTTCAGGCTGCCTTTCTTCGGGCCGTTCCAGATCGCGGACATGGCCGGCCTCGACGTATACCAGAGCGTCTTCGAGACGCTGGAGGAAGGACTTGGCGAACGTTTCAGCCCGCCCGACGCCGTGCGCGAACGTGTCGAAGAAGGCCGCACCGGAACCAAGAGCGGCGCGGGTTTCCTCACGTACTCCGACGAGGAGCGCGACAGGTTGCTCATCGAGCGTGACCGCCGCTACGCCGCCCTGAACGAGCTACTCGAAAGCCTTCCGCCCGTGGACGTCGGGGAGGATACGTGAACGGCCCGAGAATCCTCGTCGTCGGGGCCGGGGCCATCGGCGGCGTCACAGCGGCTTTGATGGCCGACGCGGGGCTCAGGGTCTCCGTGCTCGATGCGAACGGGGAGCACGTGGCGAGGATGCGGCAACCCGGCCTCCTGATAGAAGATCTCGGCGAGGAGAAGCGGGTGACCCTCGATGCCCACGACGATCCCGACACCCTCGAAGGCCGATTCGATTTCGCCCTGGTTACGCTCAAGGCGCCGCATCTGGAGAGCGCCCTCGAACCCCTCGTCGGGCGCGGGCTGGTCGATACGTTCGTCTCCCTTGGCAATGGGATGGTGCAGGATCGCATTGCCGGTATCGTGGGCGAAGGGCGTATGATCTGGGGCGTCGTCGAGTGGGGCTCGACCAACCTCGGGCCTGGACATCTCGCCAAGACTACCCGTGGCCCGTTCATAGTCGGGGAGCCGGATGGGAGTGCGAAGGACCGGACCAGGCAACTCGCGGACGCTCTGGGTACGGTGGATGGGGCGAACATCACGCAGAACATCAGGGGGCAGGTGTGGTCCAAGCTGCTCGTCAACAGCGCCTTCTCCGGCCTCGGGGCCGTCTCCGGTTTGCTGTACGAAGAAGTTGTCGATGACCCGGCTGGCCGGGAGGCCGCGCTGGCGGTGTGGCGCGAAGGCTACGACGTTGGGATTGCCCAGGGTCTCGAACTGGAAGGCGTGCTCGGGGTCCCGGCGGACGCGCTCGTCATGCGCGGCCCTGAGGATCGGGGCCGCGTGGACGAAGCGTTAGCCATCGCCATGAACCAGGCAGGTGCGACAAAAGCCTCGATGCTCCAGGATCTCGAACGCGGCCTCAAGACCGAGGTGGACGTCATAAACGGCGCCGTGGTCGAAAAGGGCCGCGAGTACGGCGTCGAGACGCCGCTCAACTCTCGCATCGTCGGGCTGATGCACACGATGGAGCGCGGTGAACGGGAGCCGGGCCGCGACGTTTTCGAGGAACTACGTTTGCTAACACATTAGAAAGCTACCGCCGTCCGGCCCTTTAGCCCGAACTCCTCGCGGGCTTCATCTGGGGTGGCGGGTTCACGGTCGAACATGGCGGCGAGGGAGACTGCTTTCTCCACGAGTTGGGCGTTTGACTGTGCGCGCTCGCGGCGTTTCAGGCGCAGGTTGTCTTCGAGGCCGACCCGGACGTGGCCGCCGAGCATCAGGCACATCGCGGCGAGGTGGAACTCCGCAGGGTAGCCGACGCCCGCCGCCGACCACGTGAAGTCGTCGCCGAAGAGGTCGAGGGCCGTGCGGCGCATGTGCATGAACTGCTCGATGGTTGCGGCGTTCGCCCCCATCACGCCGAGGACGAACTGGATGTGAACTGGCGTGTCCAGCAAGCCCTTGTCCACCAGATATTTGATGTTGTAAAGGTGGCCCACGTCGTAGGCTTCGAGTTCGGGCTTGGTCTCCGATTCGCGGACCATCGAGCAGATCTTCTGCATGTCAGCGAAGGTGTTGCGGAACACGTAGTCGCGGGTGCCTTCGAGGTATTCCGTCTCCCAATCTTCGAAGCGGTCGTCGTCGGCGCGCTCGGAGATGGGGAAGAGGCCGAAGTTGATGGAACCTGAGTTGAAGGTCGCCATCTCGGGACGGAGTTCGGGCAGGACCGCCGCGCGTTCTTCGAGCGTCATGCCCTGCCCGCCGCCTGTCGTGGGCTGCACGATCACGTCGCACCGATCTTTGATCCCCGAAACGACTTCCCTGAAGAGGTCGAGCGACGAACTGGGTTTGCCTGTCTCCGGCTCGCGGACGTGTAGGTGGACTATGGTCGCGCCAGCCGCGTGGGCCTCCACTGCGGAATCCATTATCTCATCCGGTGTGATGGGGATCGCCCCGCTCTGCCCCGGCACCGTCATGCCGCCTGTGATCGCCGCGCTGATAATTACCTTTTCCACGTGACATTCCTTCCTGTATGGCCTGTACCCCGCCATCATGGTAGAGATCGCCAGGTACCGCCGCAAACGCGGCAGCTACCTGAAAGCGATCCGCCATTAGGTTAACCTTCGCCTGCATTCGACGTGAGAGGAGGTCAGGCTTGGCCTTCGAGGTGAAGCCAGCTAACCCGGTTGACGTTGTGGGGGAAGACCCGCGCTCCAGCGTGTTCTCCGACGACGAGTGGCGCAGGTTGCTCGCCCTCGCCCGGCGTCATGGCTTCGACGCCTCGGATGTGTATGCTGATGCCCTGAACCCCGAGCCAGGAGAAGAAGGTGTCCTTGGTCTCGCCGCCACCCAGGAGCTCGCGGTTGCGCTGAGCGAGGCTCTGCGGGAGGAGACTGACCCTGAAGGCGGGGGAACATCCGGTATCCGCGTCGGACCTTCCGGCGAGCCTGGTTTGCAAGTGGAGTGGGCGCGGGCGAGGAGCCTGGGCAGCCTCGCCGAGTCCGGCTCCGTTACCGTGTACCATCAGCAATAGTTTCTGGAGATTTACTGGCGTTTGCCCGCCGTCTTCCCGTCTTCCGGTTGGCTGGAAGCGCGGGGTTTGGCTCTATTAGTTTTCTGG
>JACDAR010000054.1 GCA_013695335.1 Rubrobacter sp. | reverse complement strand
TTCCTGGCGAGGACGATGACTACGATTTCGGCACGGGGGCTGGCTTCTACCTCGACGCCACCAACGAGCCGTGGAGCCGCAACTACCGCATGGAATCGTACGTCACAGGGGAGTTGCGCGGGATCATACTCGACAACTTCCCGGCAAGGGAGGATGCGCAGGGGGTCTTCGGGCACTCGATGGGCGGACACGGTGCGCTCACGCTCGCGCTGCGTCACCCTGACGTGTACAGGTCCGTCTCGGCTTTCGCGCCGGTCTGCAACCCGTCCATCGTCCCGTGGGGAAAGAAAGCCTTCGGCAACTACCTCGCCACAGAGGGTGAATGGGCCGCATACGACGCCACGGAGTTGATCGGACAGCGCCCCTTCGCGGATGGCAGAACGATCCTTGTTGACCAGGGCATGGGCGACGAGTTCCTCGAAGAGCAACTCTCCCCCGAGACCTTCGAGAAAGCCTGTGCCGAGTCCGGACAGACGCTGGAGCTACGGCGTCACGAGGGCTACGATCACAGCTACTACTTCATCTCCACGTTCATGCAAGATCACATCCGCCATCACGCTGGGGCGTTGAGAGGCTGATGCCGCGAGCCTGAACGAAAAGAGCCGGGGAAACACTTCCCGGCTCTGGGCTCGTTGGTTGAAACCAGAACGATCTAGAAAGCAGCCGCGCCTGCTTCGGCGACCTCCATGTCCTGATCCACGGTCCCGCCGCTCGCACCGACAGCCCCGACTACGTGGCCGTCGCGCATCAGCGGGATACCACCGCCGAAGATGACGATCTTGCCTTCATTGCCGGTGTTTATGCCAAAGAGTGGCTGCCCTGGCTGCGCCTGTTCGGCTAGGTCGGCCGTCGCATGCCGAGCGCGGCGGCTGTGTACGCCTTGTTTATGGCGATGTCGATGCTGGCGGTCCAGGCCGCCTCCATCCTGGCGAACGCCTTCAAGCGACCGCCAACCTCGGTGACAGCAATGTTCATGGGCTGGCCGATCTCCTCGGCCTTCTTCTCGGCGGCGGAGGCTATACTCTGCGCCTCTTCTAGCGTTACAGAATTGATGGATTCCACAATTTCTCCTCTCATTGGAATCATTGCATGTGTCTTACCCGTTATCCATCCCGCTTACAACAAGGCCAAAAGAAGAGCCGGGGTTTCCCCCGGCTCTGAAGCTGATCTCTAGCTACTGACAGCTAGAATCTACTTCCGCGACCAGTGCTCCTCGCCAACCGAGGTCTCAGCCAGTTCCAGCGTCGCCGCATGGCCCGTGAAGTTGACGTGCCTGTTCACGGCGACCAGCGCCATTGGGCAGCAGAGGAAGATGCTCAGTGCCTCCCTGCGGGTGAGGCGATCTATGTCGCGCCCGAGATCCCCGAGTTTCTCAGCGTTCGTCTCCACGACGGAACGGCCCATGAGATCCTCGAATTCGTCGATGGTCGGGCCTAGGCGGAACGCACCGCCCGAGTGGTAATACTCACGATGGATGACCGCGGGCGGATATCCAGCAGCGAGGTCGAATCAGGCGTGGGCGAGGACGTCGAAGTGCTGCGGGATCTTCTTCTCCACGAGGGCTTTCTGGGCGGCGGCAAGCCCCTCATCCGGGACGGAGACGAGATCCACCTCGATCCCGAGCGACTCCCGGAAGCTCTCCGCCAGGTAATCCGCGACAGGCGCAACGTCGCTGGTCGTCGCGAGCACGAGCGCGCGATCCTGCGGCCATCCGGCTTCCTCGAGCCGCCGCTTCGCCTCTTCAGGGTCGTGGGGATACGGCTCGATGTCCGTCGGTGCGCCTGAGTACGGCGGAGACATCGCTGCGACGGGATGTGCGTATCCCTGGAAGACATCGGAGATTAGCCGCGCCTTGTCCACGGCGAGGTTGGGGGCTTTGCGAACCCTCACATCGTCCATGAAATCGCGGTCGCGGTTTATGAGGCCAGAGACTATGCGCATCGCGTCTATGGTGACGAGATGGGCGTGATCTGAGTCAATGACCCGCTGGGCGTCTGCCGGTGAGACTTCGGAGACTATGTCTATCTCACCTTCGGAGTCGCATACCTGGTTCAATGCTTCGGAGGGATCCATGTCGTTGACGTAGGTGATCTTTTCCAGGCGCGGACCACGTTCCTTGTTCCAGTGGTCTGTGTTCGCTTCGAGGACCACGCGGTCGCTTCTTGGTAAATCAGTGAAGATCCAGGCCGCAGTCAGCGGCTCCCTGCTGATAATGGCGATCTCGTTTTCGAGGGTGGAGAATCCTTCGGTGAGGGTGAACGGCCCCGAGCCCCACGGGCCCGGCTCGTCAATCGCTCACCAGTGTCCTTCGGAGGTTCCGTATACCTTGCCCCCGAAACCGCCCTCGTCCCAGAACCTGTCGCTCGCTATGTGAAACCCGCGGAACTTGGCAAGCGCCAGCCCGTCCGGCTCGGGAAAATTGAAGCGGATGGTGCTTTCGTCCGGGCAATCCACCGCCGTGTCTGGATGGAAATTCAGGTACGTCCCAGGTGGATGCGGGGCCACCCATTTCTGAACCTCGTCGAAGGCGCGTTTGATGCTCGCCGAGGTAAGCGTGGTGCCATCCTGAAAACGGACGCCGTCCCTGACCTTGACGACGAGGGTGGAGCCTTCCCAGTGGGAGTCCTCCATGCAGGCGCCGACGATCTCACCGCGCTCGTCGGTGCGTACCGGCTCCTCCATAGTGTTCCATGTGACGTAGAGCCAGTTCAGCGGGTGCGGGTCAACTACCCGTACCTCGCCTACCGGTGCATCCCCAGGCTTCCACGTTGCAGTCTCCTGGGTTGGCTGTGCCATAAGGTCTTCTTTCCCCACAGACGTTTACTTACGCCTCACCAGATACGAAGGGTAGCAGAACCAGAATTCCCGTGTAACCTGGGGATGATGTACAAGGAAGAGATGCTTCGGGGCGGCTTGACCGCCGCCCCGTGCATGTATGCCAGAGGATTAAGATCCCGCCCCGCTCAAGCGAAGTGGCGGATCGTGCCTCGTAGTGCGGCTGAGTCGCCATCGCAACGTTGAATGAAAGAAGCGTTGAGGCTGGTGATGGTACCCTGGGTGTTGAAGGTGATGGTGCGTATGGTCAGCCTGCCTCTGCTCGCATTGCACCCTCTACCGTTTCCTGAGACATCGAGGCCAGCAACTGAGGTTCCGGCGAACCTGGCGGTATCGTACGTGCCGGGTTGCAGGCGCTGACCTGTAGGGGGCCGGATATCTATATTCCAGTCGTCCCTGCGGCCCGAAACGCTATAGCTAACGCTGGTGTCGTCGCCCTGGAGGGAGAACGTCGTGGTGTCGCCAAAATACTGTTTGGAGATACCGCCCCCTATCCAGTCGCCAGCGTCGCTGGTGAAGGAGTAGGTGAGAGGCCGAGCGTTGAACCTGACCGTGCCCTTCAGCGCGGGGGCCCTGGCCGATTCGCAATGCTGGATGAAGGTAGCTTCCAACATGGTCACCTTGCCAGTGCTATCTGCCGAGATCTGCCTTATGGAGAACTGCCCCCAGACTTCATTGCATCCGCGGCCGTTACCCGAGACGTCGAGGCCCGGCGCGAGGCCCGTGCGGAAAGCAGCCCGCTCCGCATCGTAGTGCTTTCCGGGACGCAGCTTCTCTCCCCTCGGCGCCGCCAGATCCACGCTCCACCGCTCGTTGCCATTGGTGATGTTGACCGTCAGGTAGGCGTTCGTACCGCTGATTGAGATAGTGGAGTTCGCGCTCGTGAAAGCGCCCCGACCTCCACTGCCGATGTAGTCGCCCGGCTCACTCGTATACCTGTAATCAGTAATGGT
>JACDAR010000017.1 GCA_013695335.1 Rubrobacter sp. | reverse complement strand
GTTGCAACTGGAGCAGAGTGTCTGGTAGGAGTTCGGCTCGACAGTGTTAGGTCGGGCTTCGTGCCGAGCGCCGCCACGAACCGATCCCGGTTTGTTGCCGCTGCTTCTGGTGCGTTATCCTGAGATCTGCGGGGCCACCATGCATAGAGGAGCGTGAGGATGTTACCGGCCGAAGTAAAGAGACACCGTTTCACCGTCGAGGAGTATGACAGGATGGTCGAGACCGGCCTGCTGTCGGAGGTTGTGGCTTGGGCCGCCGCCGGGGCGCTCGTTGCGGCGTGGAGGTTCGGGCCCGCCAGTATGGCCGAGGTCCTCTCGGAGATGCCGAGGATCCGGATCTCCTCGTACCGGACGTAGCAACTCTTTCTCCCGAGTTCCGTGCTCCCGGCCGTATAGCGCAGGGGGTCATACTGGTAGACGCTTCGAGGGCCGCCGGTGCGCTCATCTTGCGGATCGGTCGAGTTCCATTAGCCTTTCTTCGACGGCGTTCATACCTTCGGGCCAGTAGACATTACGGTCGCGCCAGTTCGAGTTTTCCACGACCTTCCTTATCTCGCCGGCCAGGGCCTCCAATCTGTCGAGGCGATCCCGGCTGCGAGCGGCGTCGGGCTCGAGGTTCGAGGCGTGAAGATCATCGAGTGCTTCGCGCCACGTCTTCGAGTCGCCTAGCTGGAGCGCGGTGTCCATACCGCAAGCCTCCAGGAGTAGCCCCAGCATGGCAATCGCGCGCTCCTCGGTGCCGAAGAGTTGGCCTTCGATCAGCTCGATCCTGTCCGGCATCGAAGGGTGACGGTATCTGGCCTCCAGATCCTCAACGGTATAGGCACGGCTCCTGCGTCCTATGTAGAACTCGGGAACTCCGCCGCCGTCATCCGCGTTCTCGCTCACGACAACACCTCTTTCCTTGCTTCGAGGTTCAGGCTGTTACTTCTTCGGACCTGGGGTATGGAGAAGGTTCCGCTTCCGGTGGACGAAGTCCTGGGGTAGAGGCTATTCGACCCTGGCGGCGTCTGCGGCGGTGTCGCCAAAGATGAGGCCGCTGCCGTCAGGTTGTTCGACCCCGGCCTCCGTGAGGCGGAGATCCTTCTGGTATTTCCTGATGGCCGCCTTGAGGGTGCCTAGTCCCAGAGTGGCGCAGCGGGGGCGTGAAGCCACTATCTGCCGCCCTAGAGTGTCGATCATCTCGTTGTAGTCCATCTCCAGGATCTCTTCCATGGTGAGGTCTCCGTCGTGGATCTGCTCCAGCAACATGCTGGAAGCCGCCATGCTGATGGTGCAGCCCTCGCCCTCGTAGGTGGCGTCCTCGATGTGATGGTGATCCTCAGATCCCTTCAGATAGACCGTCACCACATCGCCGCAGCCTGGGTTGCCGCCCGGCATCGCCACGTCTGCGTCTTCCAGCTCGCCCCAGTGGCGCGGCTTGTTATAATGGTCCGTGAAGATCTGAATCTGCAACTGCCTGTCCAAAATATGCCTTTCCGTTACCGGCCTTCGGTAGCCGGGAAGCCTCTGCTCTAGAGATGAGATTCTAACGCAGCCGGGCTGCGCCGTGGCGGACTCCACCCAAGATTGTAATAGTTTGTTACCATTAACCGCATGAAGGTCGGAATAGTCGGGCTGCCCAACGTCGGCAAGTCCACCGTTTTCAACAGTTTGACGCAGGCGGGGGCCGAGGCCCGGAACTACCCTTTCACCACGGTCGACCCGAACCTCGGGGTCGCGACGCTCCCGGACGCCCGCCTCGACGCACTCGCTGAGACATCGAACAGCGCGAGGAAGGTGCCCGCGACCGTGGATTTCGTGGACATCGCTGGCCTCGTGCGCGGGGCGAGCCAGGGCGAGGGGCTTGGCAACCAGTTCCTCGGGAACATCCGCGAGTGCGACGCGATAGCCCACGTCCTCCGCTGCTTCGAGGACGAGAACATCGCCCACGTCCACGGCGGAGTGGACCCGGTGGGTGACGCTGAGACCGTGAACACGGAGCTTTTGCTCGCCGACCTCGGCACCGTGGAGCGGCGGCTGGAGCGGACTGGCAAGGCCGCCAAGAGCGGGGACCCGAAGCTGAGGGCCGAGGCCGCCGGGCTCGAGAAGATGCGGGATCATCTCTCTGATGGGAAGCCTGCGCGCTCTTTTCCGCGCTCTGACGCTGTGGATGAGATCCTGCGTTCCCTCATCACGGCCAAGCCGACGCTGTACGTGGCGAATGTGGACGAGGAATCGGTAGCCGAAGGCAACGCATACAGCGCCGAGGTCGAGAAACTCGCTGGGCGGGAGGGGGCCGAGGCTGTGCGGCTATCCGCGCGGCTCGAGGCTGAGGTAGTCGAGTTGCCCGAGGACGAGGCGCGGGAGTATCTGGAGTTGATGGGCGTTGACCACACCGGCTTCGACGATTTCGTGCGGTCGGCGTACAGCCTGCTCGGCCTCATTACCTTTTTCACAACGGGCGAGAAGGAGAGCCGGGCGTGGACCATGCGGAAGGGCTCGACGGCTCGCGAAGCTGCTGGCGCAATCCACACGGACATGCAGCGCGGGTTCATCGCCGCCGAGGTGGGGGACTGGGAGGATGTGGTCGCCGCCGGTTCGTGGTCCAAGGCGAAGGAGGGTGCCAAGATCCGGCTGGAAGGCCGCGACTACCTCGTCGAGGACGGCGACACCATGATCGTACGCTTCAATGTGTGATGGGGAATCTGGTTGTCTATTTCGCACTTCGTTCCGTTCGTAAGTCGAAAAAGGAAACACGACTCACGACTCACTACTTACGGGACCGAAGCGGAGCGGAGTGACATGACCCTCCCGTTCGTCATCCCGGAGAAACCACTCTCCGGATGCCGCCTCGCCCTCGTCACGACGGGCGGCGTCCACCTGCCGGAAGATGAGCGCTTCGACATAGACGACCCTGCGGGGGATTGCTCTTACCGTGAGATCCCGGCTAACGCCGAATCCCTCACCTGGACCCACGCCTACTACCGTTCCAAAAATACCGCCGATCTCGACGCAGTCTTTCCGCTGTGGACCTTGCGGAGGCTCGTGGAAGAGGGTGAAATCGGGGAACTCAACCGGCGCCACTTCTCGTTCATGGGTGCGATCCACGACCACGGCCCCCTCGTCGGGGAGACCGCCCCGGAGGTAGCCGGGAAGCTCGCGGAAGACGGGGTGGACGCTGTCCTTCTCACGCCCTCGTGACCGCTCTGCCACCGGGCCGTCGGCCTGGTCAGTGAAGCTATCGAGCAACGCGGCATCCCGACGGTGACGCTGGCGATGGAACGCGGCGTCCAGGCTCCCCGGGTGGCGTTCGTGCCCTTCCCGTACAACTATCCGATGGGGCCGCCGGGTGACGGGGAACGCCACAAGGATGTCGCGCTGGCGGCGCTCGCGCTGCTGTACGGATTGGATAGGCCGGGAGAGTTGGATCTCCCTTTCGAGTGGGGCGGTCCTGGTTAGCGTATTCCCGCCGGGGTGTGTCTGGGGAGAAGTCTGACCCCCGACTATACCCATCGTTAGATTTCCTATGACGGTTCGTCTCGCATCATGCAGTTGCGGTCAGCGCGAGTACGCGGATGCGCTGGCAGGTAGCGCAACTATTAGAGAAAATCGGCGGGATCATGGAGCTATCCCACTGATGCAACAAGGGTTTCGATATTGCCGCTGCCGTGCTCGAGTTTGCCAGGGGCAACGCGCGGTGGCAAACTTGACCTGGTGATAGCTTGTGTTCCAAAGCTAGGCTGGTGAGTGCCTCCGCTATTAAAAGGAGGCCGTGGACATGAGGCGCATCTTGTTGTTGGGTGTGATGGCGTTGCTTACGGCGGCGCTGATGATGGCTAGCGCGTTCCCGGCGTTCGGGGCGGCCAACAGGCACGCTAGCTGCGTGGGCGCGGCACACAGTCGCTAGGCCGAGCCGGGGAAAACAAGGGACTAAATGGGGAAGTGATGTCGGATTTTGCCAGGTTCGTGCCAGGGGGAGGGAAAGGCGGGAAGGACAGAGTTACTCTGGGTTCGGAAATCTACTCTACCGGCATCTCGTGCGGCCCATTCTAGGATAGCCTGATCTGGGGGCTTTGCTGACTTCGGAGACGTTTCCTGGAAGCTCGCCAGTTCGGGAGGACTTGTGAGTTGCTTGCACGCCTGTCCTGGTCCGCGTCTGCTGCCATCTCTTCGAAATGGTGGATGCGGCGTTCGAGGCGGGTGAACCGGCGCACGAACTGACGCCCGGGGTGTCGTCGGGCGCGGTATAATCCATCCGTATAGATCCCGACGAAAGAGAAGTATCGTGGCCCTGGTGTTCGTTTTCTTCGTGGCGTTGTTCGTGGTGCTATTCCTGTTCCTGCTGCCGATCCTGTACTCGTTGCAGGCGGTCGGGAGCCTGTTCGTGTATCCGAAGCAACTGAAGGCGATGTTCGGGAACAAGATTCTCAGGCGCAACCACGCGCTGGAGCACGCTACCATAGTCGTGATGATGGAGCGGCAGCCTAGCCGCAAGTTCAACGGCTTCTCTACCGACGAGGGGTTCTTCGTGCAGGGCGTGCGGTCTTTCGAAGAGGTCGAAAGCGCGGCCCGCGAGGCGCTGAGGCGGCTGCGGAGTGGCGAGAAGAAGCTCGCCATCCATCGCAACTGCGGCACCACCATCGTTGCCGCGAACCTGCTCGTCGCCGTGTTCTTCCTCGCCGCGCTCGCACTCGGCATCTTCCTGCAATGGAACCTTTACCTGCTCGTGCTTGGGGCGGTGGCCGCCGCGTTCGCGTTGCGGATTCCAGTGAGCCTCCTGCTCCAGCGGTTCGTCACCACGGACTCGGACCTCAAGAACGCCGAAGTGGGGTGGGTCGAGGCAGCCCAGCCGAACGACCTGCGCGGCGGCATCCTCGGCGCGCTCCTCGCCGCCTCCTCAGTTCGCGTGCGCGTCTTCCACACAGACCCCGAGGCCGTCGAGATACTGCGCGACGACGGCGCGGTGGTCAGGTAGCCTGAGCCGGGACGTTTCCTATCTGCTGCCTCCGGCGAGGCGGTTCAATTCGGTGATCGTGCGATCCAACTCGTCCACGATGGCTGGTTTGGTGCCCGTCTCCCTGAACGCATCTAGCAACGCCCCGTAATACCAGAGCGTGCCTTCCTTCTTGCCTGTGAACCGATCCCAGAGATCCTCCCCGACCTGCCTGTAATCCGAGAGGATGGAGCGGGCGTTGTGCAGCTTGTCCGCCGCCGATACCAGGCGCGCCGAGGCGGAGGCTTCCCGGATGTGCGCGATGTACGCTTCCTTACGCCCGCGCCAGGGCGGTTT
>JACDAR010000014.1 GCA_013695335.1 Rubrobacter sp. | reverse complement strand
GCGTGGCGCTCCAGTTCCTGCCTCCATTGGGCACGGACATCGAAGGCTCCGCCTCGAATTAACCGTCTCAGGATGTTGCCAGGTTCGTGGTGGGCGAAGGGCCGCACGTCTTCGAAGAGGAATCGCTGCTCCCACTCTTCGTCGGGGTCGCAATGCTCGTCTATTCCAACACCTAAGGTGGCCTTCGCCCGTGCGTTCGGCATCATATAGAACAACTCCCACAGGTCGGAGAGACCTTCGCCGTTGATCCGCTCTCCAGCGGTCAGCAGGTGGCAGAAGGCATCCGCGTCGTAGCCCTTCGCAGCCGGGTCCACGATGACGAACGCCTCGCTGGCCGTGAGGGGGCCTGTGATCCCGGCGAGCCTGATACGTTTTCCTATGGGGTCTTCGATCACCGCCCCCCTCCATCCCTGCGCCCCGCAAGGTTCACGAGATAAGGTAGCATGGGTCTTCGAGCAAAACGTGAGGAGGGCCACATGCCACAGAAATCCTACGACGCGCCGCCCGAGATGGCGTTGAAGCCGGGCCACGAGTACCAGGCCAACATAGTCACCGAAAAGGGACTGGTGAAAGCGCGGCTGTTCGCCGAAGAAGCGCCAGTCACCGTCAACAACTTCGTGTTTCTGGCAAGGGACGGGTACTTTGATGGCACCACGTTCCATCGCGTCATAAAAGACTTCATGGTGCAGGCTGGAGACCCGACCGGCACGGGGAGCGGCAGCCCCGGTTACCACATCCCTGACGAGTTTGATCCCGACCTCAAACACGACAGGCCAGGCATCCTCTCCATGGCGAACGCTGGCCCGAATACAGGCGGCTCGCAGTTCTTCATCACCCACGTTCCGACACCGTGGCTGGACGGCCGTCACGCCATCTTCGGCGAGGTAGTCGAGGGCATGGACGTGGTGCTCGCCATTCGCGAGCGAGATCCCGCCCGCCACCGCGAACCAGGCGACACCGTGGAGCGCATCGAGATCGAAGAGTCTCCAGGCACGTAATCCCGCCACCACGAAGGGTGCGAACTTACATTCGGTCCCGCAGGGAAGCAATACCCTTGCTTGGAGGTACGATTACGCTATCGAGGAAGGATATTGCTTTGTCTATCGAGGTGGCAGAGAGCTTCAAAGAAGCGTTGTGGAAGGTGGAGAGGGACCGGGACGTGAAACCCATGATCCAGGTTCTCGCAGAGGATTGCGAAGTCGGCAACGTGGCGGTTCCGAGGACTTTCAGGGGCCACGACGAGGCCCGCGAGTTCTGGACCTCGTACCGTAAGACCTTCGACGATATGGAGTCAACCTTCCGCAACGTCTTCGCCGACGGCGAGGGCCACGCCGCCCTGGAGTGGCGCACTGAAGGCACCGCCGATGGTGGCTCTGTCTCCTACGAAGGCGTGAGCATCCTGGAGATAGACGGCGGTAAAGTCAGGCGCTTCATGGCCTACTTCGACTCCTCCGTGCTGAGCCGACAGGTCGTCAGCTAGACGGAGTCGTGTCCGGGGTTAGAATCCCCGGCGTGATTCGATTCTCCACCAACACAGCGGCCCGTGACCTCCTGAGGACGAAGCGGATGATCGTGATCGGCTCAGGCGGTTCGGGGAAGAGCACGCTCGCGGCCCGTCTTGGGGAGATACTCGGCATACGGGTGATCCACCTCGACTCCCTGTACTGGAAGCCGGGTTGGCGCGAGGAGCCGCGCTCCGAGTGGGAGGAGACGGTGCGAAGCCAGGTTCGTGGGGAAACCTGGATCATGGACGGCAACTACGGGGGCACCCTCGATATCCGGCTCGCGGCGGCTGAGGCTGTGATTTTCCTGGATCTCCCGAGAATTCTGTGCATCCGGCGGGTGGTGGCCCGACGTTTCAGATACGCCCACGAATCCAGGCCGGACATGGCCCCAGGATGCCAGGAACGCCTCGACCTCGGGTTTCTGAAGTACCTGTGGAAGTATCCGGCCGAACGACGTCCCGGAATCCTGCGCAAGCTAGAGCAGGCATCCAGGGAGAAAACAGTGATCTCACTTCGCTCCCCAGAAGAAGTGCGCGGGTTCGTGGTTGACCTCGAAGGACTGGTCGAGTGAGGGAACGTTCCGCCGGCATCCTGCTCCATCCCACATCCCTTCCAGGCCCCCACGGCATAGGCGAGCTCGGCCCCGAAGCCCTGAGGTTCGTCGGCTTTCTCCAGAACGCGGGCCAGCGGCTGTGGCAGACGTTGCCCCTCAGCCCAACGGGCGTCAGCGGCTCGCCGTACTCATCGTACTCGGCCTTCGCTGGCAACCCGCTACTCGTTAGCACGGAGCGCCTGATCGCAGACGGTCTGCTGCAAGCCAGCGTCCCAGAAAAACTCGACGCCCCTGTGGACTACCCGGCGGTCATGGCCGTGAAGGAAGCGAGGCTGAGGGAGGCATTCAGCCGGGCGGGGTTGGATCCCCGCTTCGAGCAATTCAGGGAGGAGCATGACGCCTGGCTAGCAGAATACGCGCTCTACGCCGCGCTGAAAGAAAGGTTCGACGGTGCAACGTGGACGGACTGGGACCGGGATCTGGCGCGCCGGGAGCCGGGGGCGCTGGCGCGAGCCAGCCGGGATCTAGCGAAGGAGATTCGGTTCTACGAATGGGTGCAGTACCGCTTCTTCCGGGACTGGGAGACCGTGAAAGGGGCGGCGAACCGGGCCGGAATAGAGATCATGGGAGACCTACCGATCTTCGTCGCCCACGACTCCGCGGACGTGTGGGCGAACCAGGATCTTTTCTTCCTCGACGACTCGGGCGAGCCCACGGTGGTCGCTGGGGTTCCGCCTGACTATTTCAGCGAAACGGGCCAGCTATGGGGCAACCCGCTATACCGCTGGGACAGGATGGCGGAGGATGGCTACGCCTGGTGGGTCGAGCGGATGCGGATGTCTCTTACCCTCTTCGACGCCGTGCGCGTGGACCATTTCAGGGGCTTCGAGGCGTACTGGGAAGTTCCGGCGGATGAGGATACAGCCGCGAACGGGCACTGGGTGGACGGGCCGAAGGATGATCTCTTCGTGGCGCTGCGCGACGCGCTGGGAGAACTGCCCATCATCGCGGAGGATCTCGGCGACATCACGCCGGAGGTCGAGGCTCTGCGCGACAGGCTCGGGTTGCCAGGGATGAAGATCCTGCATTTCGCCTGGGGCTCGGGCCCGGACAACCCTTACCTGCCCCACAACTACGGCCACGACAACTGGGTCGGCTACAC
Source organism: Rubrobacter sp. (assembly GCA_013695335.1). Taxonomy (GTDB): domain Bacteria; phylum Actinomycetota; class Rubrobacteria; order Rubrobacterales; family Rubrobacteraceae; genus JACDGB01. The sequence continues at coordinate 3,143 of JACDAR010000014.1, read as the reverse complement.
AGGCACCCACGACAACGACACCACGGCAGGCTGGCTTGCCTCCGCCTCCATTCAGGAGATGGCTTCGCTCAGGCGCCACGTCGGCCGGGAGTTCGTCATCGTCGAAGACGTAATTCGCCTGGCCTACTCATCGGTGGCGGCCAGGGCCATCGTCCCGATGCAGGACGTGCTCGGCCTCGGCTCGGGGGCCAGGCTCAACACCCCAGGCATCGCTGAAGGCAACTGGACCTGGCGCATGCATGAAGCTGCGATCACACCGGATCTGGCGTCACGGCTCAGGGAAATGTCGGAGGCTTTTGGGAGATAGCTAGATGCTTCAGATCAGGCCGACGCGATTCACGGGCCAGTAGCGCAGAACTGCCTCCCCGATCAGGTTATCCTCGGGGACAGGGCCGAAGTAGCGCGAGTCGTAGGAGAGCGCCCGGTTATCTCCCATCACGAAGATGTGATCCCCTGGCACCGTCTCAGGGCCGAACGAGCGGCGGTCCTTGGGGCGACGCTTGAGGTACGGCTCGGCCCGGCGTTTGCCGTTCACGTAGAGTATGCCGTGCCGGATCTCCACGGTATCCCCCTCGACGGCGATGACGCGCTTTATGAGGTCATCCTCGCCGCCTTCGACGCTCTCGAATAGCGCGATGTCGCCGCGCTGGGGCTCGCCGAAATCGTAGGCGAGTTTGTTGATGAGAACCCTGTCTTTCTGCAAAGTTCCGTGGCCGACTTTGAGGGTTGGGATCATGCTTCCCGACCCCACGTAGCGCGAATCCGCGACCACGGGCTTCACGAAGCCGAACACGAGCACGAAGGCTACGAGGAGGGTGAGCAGGAGATCCAGCATCCCCCGCCAGGGCCCGCCGCGGCGACCACTTCCGCGGCCATCATCGGGCGGTTCGCCGCCGGTGTTCAGAGCACCCCGAGGTGTCCCAGCGGCCAGAAGCGCACGAAGGCCTGGCCCTCGATGTTCTTCTCCGGCACGGGGCCGAAGAAACGGGAGTCGCGGGAGTTCGCCCTGTTATCTCCCATCACGAAGATGCGATCCTTGGGCACCTCGACAGGTGCGGCGAAGCTACGATCCGGGAGCGCATCGTTCACGTATGGTTCCTTCTGGCGCTCGCCGTTCACGAACAAGACACCGTTGCGAACCGCGATCTTGTCGCCGGGCAAGCCGACCACGCGCTTGATGAGGTCTGGTGGCTGGGTCGAGGCATCCTCGCCGGTGATGAGGCGGTTGATGCCAGCGAACGGCCCAGGCTCTCCGCCCCCGATATCCTCGACGCTCCTGAAGACCACGACATCGCCGTGGTGGGGATCCGTGAAGCGGTAGATGAACTTGTTGGCAAGCACCCTGTCGCCGACTTCGAGGGTCGGGACCATGCTCTCTGATGGGATATAGAACGCCTCGACCACGAACGGCCTCACGAAGCCGAATACCAGGGCGAAGGAGACGACCAGGATGATAAGAAACTCGAGAGCACCGCCGCCTTTCCTGGCGGGTTGCTTGGCTTGCCGCTGTTCATGGCGGGGTCCCTGGCTGGAGGTCTCGAAGAACTGTTCGTAGGGGGACTTCTCGGACATAGGCGCTAAGAATACCGCACGCCGGGCAGATATGTGCAAAGTTCCGGCATCATCGTGGAAGGCCTCACAAAACTTGGCGCGGCTCGGCGTGGATGACGATCTGCCCGAGGTCTGGGAAACTGGCGTGCAGCCCGCGTTCTATGCGCTCCGTGCGGGCGTGGACCTCGCCGATGTTCGTCTTGCCGGGAAAGTCGCAGTGCAGGATGGCGTCGAGCCCGAGTTCCGAACGGTAAAGGCGAACCTCGTGGCACCTCGCCCCAGCGTCCGCCCCAGAGACTGAGGCTTTGATCTCCTCCTCTAGCTCGCCGTGGCCCGTGTCCGGCTCGCGCCACTCCCCCTCGTCCGGCTCGGCCACCTCGATGTGGGTATTCACCCGGACGAGATACGGTTGTTCCTTCCTCAAGGCGCCCCCCAGGTCGCGGGCGAGATCGTGCGCCTCGCCGAGCGTCAGGCTGGCGTCCACCTCGAAATGCAGCGACGCCTCGAAACTATTCCCGAAGCGCCGCACCCTCTCGTGGTGGGTACGGAAGCCAAACTGGAGGGCCGCGGCGCGAATAGCCTCGGCCCTAGTCTCCATCTCCGTCAGCACGGGCTCGACGTGGACCACGCTCTCGGTGCTAGCGTCAACGTCCCTGACGGCCCGCTCCACGCGCTCTGAGATCTCATGCCCCTCAGCAGCGCTGGCGGTGCGGGGAACCGAGATCACGATGTCCGCGAACTTCCTGTCCCCAGACTCCCGCAGCCTCACCCGTGGCATCCCAACGACCCCAGGCACAGACTCCGCGCTGTGTGAGATCCTCTCCTGAAGCCCCACAGGCGCCCGATCGAGCAGCACGTTGACCGAGCGAGCTGCGAGCCCGCCACTCTTGTAGAAGATGAAGAACCCCACCAGGAGCGCCGCCACGGCATCGGCCCGTTGCAGGAAAGGAGCGTCCCCGAGACGCTGGCTGATCGCGACCAACGCAAGCCCGGCTATCACGACGGAAGAGGAGATCATATCCGCCCTGAAGTTGAGCGCGTCGGCCTCGAGCGCCCTGCTGTCGTAGCGTCGGGCGGCGCGGGCCAGCATCCGTGAACGCCACAGGTCGATCAGGATGCTCGCCCCCATGACGGCGAAAGCCCACACCGTTGGCTCAACTTCGACGCTGACGAAGAAGATCCTGTGTATCGCCTCGTAGGAGATCCAGGCCGCAGTTCCGATAAGCAAGATCCCCTGCACTACAGCCGAAAGGTTCTCGACCCGCGCATGCCCATAAGGGTGATCCTCATCCGCCGGACGGCCCGCCACCCGCACAGAGAAGAAAGTCACCACGGAAGCCACGGTATCCAGCGCCGAATGCGCGGCCTCCGCGAGCAGGCCGAGGCTGCCGGTCAGTAGACCCACGACTAGCTTCGCCGAGGTAAGCAGAACCGCCGCGCACAGGGAGATGATCGTGACGCGGTTCTTCTCGCGCTGCCCGGGGGTTTTGTCCGCTTTTCCGAACATGCCGGAAATCTACCACGCAACGATACAGGCGAACGTGAGTATTTCGAGCACCGGTCGTTTCTCGCTACGGTAGGTTCAATACCCG
>JACDAR010000003.1 GCA_013695335.1 Rubrobacter sp. | reverse complement strand
CAGGGCTGGGAAATCCCAACCCCGATACAAGAACTCGCCATCCCCGCGCTGCTAGACGGGGAGGACGTCGTCGGGCTAGCGCAGACCGGGAGCGGCAAGACTGCCGCTTTCGCCATACCCCTGATCGAAGCCATGGACCCGAAGGTGCACGGTATCCAGGCGCTCATCGTCGTGCCTACGCGGGAGCTGGCCTCGCAGGCCGCAGACGAGTTGAAGAGCCTCTCCCGTTACAACCCGGTCCGCCCGGTAGTCCTGTGCGGAGGCACGTCCATCAAACCGCAGATCAACGCCCTTCGTGGACGTTCCACCAGGGTCGCCGTCGGCACGCCTGGGCGCATCCTCGACCATCTCCAGCGCGGGACCCTGCGGCTCGGTTCGGTGGAGTACGTCGTGCTGGACGAGGCTGACAGGATGCTCGACATGGGCTTCGCGCCTGATGTTGGGCGCATACTTTCGCACACGCCGGATAGGCGTCAGACTGCGCTGTTCTCGGCCACGATGCCGAAGGAGATCCGGAACATCGTCCAGCGCCACATGCGCTCGCCACGCTGGCTCTCTGTTGAATCCGAAGCCCCGACCGTGGATACCGTCGAGCAGGTCTTCTACCGCGTGGACGGTCGCGACAAGACGCGCGCCTTGCAGACCCTCATGGACGCTGAGGAGAACCCCCTGGCGCTCGTCTTCCGCAGGACCAAGCACGGGGCGACGAAGCTACACCGCCAACTTGAGCGGAACGGGTACAAAGTGGGGCTCTTGCACGGTGGGAAGAGCCAGTCGCAGCGCACCAAGGCGCTCGCGGCGTTCGACAAGGGGCGGACCCGAATCCTCGTTGCGACCAACGTGGCGGCCCGCGGCCTCGACATCCCCGACGTCTCGCACGTCATCAACTACGACCTGCCCGAAGACGCGGATACCTACGTCCACCGTATAGGGCGCACCGCCAGGGCCGGCAAGTCCGGCATCGCGGCGACGCTCGTGGGCGAGGCCGAGGTCAAGGAGTTCGGTAGGATCACCCGTTCGCTTCCCGTGAAGGTCCGCGAGGCAAGGCTGGGCGCCGCCTCATAGCCAGGATCGTAGAGACATGGAGGAGCCGGTGGTCCTCGGCGTGCCGGCCAACCCCAACGCCGTCACGGCGGTCGTTTGCGTGATCATCGGTTGGCTCGGCTTCGCCCTGGCGGCCTCGGGGATCGACCCCGCCCGGCGCGAACCGACGCCGGGGACGCTAGTAGAGTCGGGTGGGAGCCGGGTCACGGAGCTCTAGACGCACGGCGCCAAGACGCTGCCGCCCGCTGGCGTAGGCGCGGACCCGCGCCAGGGCGATCCCGACAAGCGGCAGGCCTTCCTCGATCGCATCCGCGAGCTCCACACGCAGACGGGGTTCTGAAGCCTCCGCCCGCCCACCCGAGGCCCAAACGCGAGAGGGTTTTTGCGGCGCACCCGCACCGACCCACCACCAGCGCTGGCGGTCCACGATCCGGAATGTCAGACGCCAAGAAAAGGAGACCACGCATGGAACTACCCCAAGACTTACTGGACTTGCTTCGCAAGCCGAGCACCTGCTACGTCGCCACCACGATGCCAGACGGCTCGCCCAGCTAACCCAGACCTGGGTCGACACCGATGGAGAGCATGTGCTCGTCAACAGCGTCCAGGGCTTTCTCAAGGTCAGGAATATAGAGCGCGACCCGCGTGTGGCAGTCGCCGTCTCCGATCCAGATAACCCCAGGCGCTACTTCCAGGTGCGCGGCAGGGTGGTGGACGTTACCACGGAGGGAGCGGCGGATCACATCGAGAGGCTGTCCCAGAAATACCTCGGCACGCCCTACCCCTGGTTCGGGGGCGCGACCAGGTGCGTGTGACCATCGCCATCGAGCCCGAAAAAGTAAGCGGCATGGGTTAGACACACCGTATTTGATTCTGCTGTGGGTGGTACCAGCAGCTTCTGAAAGGCAGCCAGACTAAGGAGTAAGGAACGATCCGATGGGCGAGGAAGCGAAGGTAGCGCCATAGGTCGAAACCGTAGAAACAGGACCGGCCTACTGGCAGGTCGGAATACTCTGGGTGATGCTCGCCACGGGTGAGCAGACCGGCGGTGAGTACTCGCTCATGTGGGAGCTGTGTCCGAAGGGTTCCGGCACCACGCCCCACTACCATGACCAGGACGAGCAGTTCTACGTCATGGACGGCGAGATCACCTACCTGGCGAAAGGTAAGGAGCTGAAGGCTAGGTCGGGCTCCTTCGTACTGATCCCACGCGGCACGGTCCACTCCTTCCGGGTCGACTCCGAGACGGCGACCCTCCTGAACTCATACACGCCTGCGGGATTCGAGCGGACGATCATGGAGCTCGCAGAACCGGCTCAAACCCGCGCTATCCCACCTGCTGACCGCCCGGCCATGGCCGCCGACTGGGAAACGTTCGCAAACCTTTTCGCGGAGATCGGGATGCACCCTGTGCAGGAGCCTGACGTGCTCCGCGAGGGCCGGGGAGAGGTCTGAAAAAACGATCATCCGAGCGCCCCTGGAAGACTGAAGCGCATGGCGGTGTCCACCATGGAGCCGTCCCGGTCAAAAGCGAAGAGATCTTGGCAGGCTTCCGTAGACCAGGAGTTTGTCCCCTTCGTATTCTTGCTTCCCGCTGGACATGACCCAGTATCCTGTTTGATCAAATCTTCAAACGCAGTCCGCAACTGATGGAGAGGCTTCCAGTCTACCGCTTATGCTACAGTCCGGGCGAGAAGACCACAGGAGGAGTGCATGGACACAAGGAAGGGCGCCAAGGAAAGCTGGGAAGAGGCTTACGGGAAGGCCACCGAGCGCGACGCCGAATTCTCGACCATGTCAGGCGTTCCAGTCAAACCGTTATACACGCCCGACGATGTCGAAGGTAATTACGACGAGAAGCTGGGCTATCCCGGCGAGTATCCATACACGCGTGGCGTCTACCCGAACATGTACCGCGGGCGCCTGTGGACCGTGCGGCAGTTCGCCGGTTTCGGGGACCCGGAGGAGACCAACAAACGCTTCAAATACCTCCTCGAACACGGCCAGAACGGACTCTCCGTTGCCTTCGACATGCCGACGTTGATGGGGCTGGATTCCGATTCACCGCTCTCGCTCGGCGAGGTCGGGACCGAGGGCGTCGCTATGGACTCGCTCGAAGATATGGAGCTTCTCTTCGACGGCATCCCCATGGACGAAGTCTCTACCTCCATGACCATCAACGCCCCTGCGATGGTGCTGCTCGCGATGTATGTAGTGGCCGCCGAGAAGCAGGGTGTGACGCCGGATCAACTCGCTGGAACCAACCAGAACGACATCCTCAAGGAGTACATAGCCCAGAAGGAGTGGCTGTTCCCGCCCGCACCATCCATGCGCGTCTTCCGGAACATGCTCGTCTACGCCACGGAACACATGCCGAAGTGGAACACGGTTTCGATCTCCGGCTACCATATCCGCGAGGCTGGCTCGACGGCGGCCCAGGAACTCGCCTTCACGCTGGCGGACGGCTTCGCCTACGTGGAGGCAGGCATCGAGGCGGGGCTTGACGTTGACAATTTCGCGCCGCGCCTCTCGTTCTTCTTCAACTCGCAAATAGATTTCTTCGAGGAGATCTGCAAGTTCCGCGCAGCACGCCGCATCTGGGCCACCGTTCTGAAGGAAAAGTACGGCGCGAAGGACGAGCGTTCCCTGCGAATGCGCTTCCACACCCAGACCGCCGGCGTCTCCCTAACGGCCCAGGAGCCGTACAACAACGTCGCCCGAACGGCCTTCGAAGCACTCGCCGCCATCCTCGGCGGTACCCAGAGCCTGCACACGAATTCGCTGGATGAGGCGCTCGCCCTCCCGACCGAGGAAGCAGTACGCGTCGCCGTGCGGACACAGCAGATAGCAGCTCTGGAGACCGGGGTGACAAACACCATAGATCCGCTCGGTGGCTCGTACTTCGTCGAGGCGCTGACCGACGAGCTGGAACGGCAGGCTTACGATTACTTCCGCCAGATAGATGATCTCGGAGGAATGATCCGGGCCATAGAAGACGGCTTCCCAATGCGTGAGATCGCCGACGCCTCGGCCCGCTACCAGCGCGAACTCGAAGAACAGAAGCGCC
>JACDAR010000366.1 GCA_013695335.1 Rubrobacter sp. | reverse complement strand
CACCCTGGAGAGGTCACCGCCAGCGAGAAGCTCGACGAAGCGGAGCTGGGCCGGGTTGGTGTCCTGGAACTCATCAACCACGACGAACTCGTAGCGGTCCCTGTAAGGCTCACCAAGGGTTTCGTGTCCGAGGACGTGTGCCCCGAGTTCGATCATGTCCTCGTAACGCAACAACCCGCGCTTCTTGCGCCTGGCCTCGAACCTCACGGCGAGTTCTATAAGGTCGAGCCGCTCCTCGAATACCACCCCGTCACCGTTCCGCTCCGCCTGCGTGAGATCCTGCTCCGTGCGCTCCTTCAACCGTTCGAGTGAGACAAGATCGTTCTTGGCGCGGGAGAGTAGGGTGAGAACCCTGTCAGCCGCTCCCGCGGGATTCGAGAGATCCAGGCGCCGCAGCGAGAGATCCCGGGCCGACAGTTCATCCAGAACCATCAGCCACGCCCTACCGCGCCTGAGGACAGGGGCGTCCGGCTCCAGCCCGAGCACGGCGGCGTTCTCCCGCACCATCTGCAAAGCGAATGAGTGGAAGTTTGAGACCGTGAGCTTGAGCGCCTGCTCGCCTATGCGCGAAAGCAGCCTGGAGCGCATCTCATCGGCAGCCTTCACGGTGAACGTGAGCGCCAGGATACGCTCCGGGGCTGTCCCACCGAGTTTTCTCAGGTGCTCGTCCACCCTGTAGCTCACCAGCTCGGTCATGGTGTGGGTCTTGCCCGACCCTGCCCCAGCCAGCACCCTGGCCGGTCCGCCGGAAAGACGGATTACGGCCGCCTGCTCCGTTGTCGGCGTCCTCACCCTGCCCACGGCTCATCCTCCTTGTGAAGCGGACAGATGCTCCGAAAAGCGCAGTTATCGCAGATCTCCGGTTTCCGGGGGCGGGCCGGGATCCCCCCCCGCTCCATCTCCCCGACCGCCACGCCAAGCTCATCCCTGAAACCCTCGAGCCCGTTCGACGTGTCGAGGTTCCGCTCCGTGGGCGCCCCATACGCCAGCTTTCTCGCATAGACGTACCTCGCCCTGTCAACCCCGACCCCGAGGGCAGGGAGCGCGAGGTCGGTCCTGGTGGCGGCGTCGGCCTTGCTCATGAGGCTCTTACCGGTCGTCACCCGCAGAAGTACCCTGTCTCCATCCTCTTCGACCACAGGGCCATGCCTGCCCGAAATGGTGTGCCCCCCGATCTTCAGATCCCACTCTCCGCCGGAAGTTATGAGGCGATCGCGCGTCTCCGCGGCCCATGCCTCGCACGTAGCCACAGTATCGAGCGCCTGGCGTTTCCAGTATTCCTTCAGGGCTGGCCCCCCGAAATCCCTGGCTTCGACGCCCTCCAGAACGGCTTCCGTAAGGCTGCTCGTCTCGCCGTCGAGGAAGCGCCGCAGACCGTCGCTGAAGACCGCGCCGAAGGCCATGCGTCCAGTGCCGCCCCGCCAGACGCCGCCCGAGGAGATCTTCCCGAGGAACGCCCGGAGGGGACATTCGAGGTGTCCGAGTACTTCGTGGGCTCGCAGATCGCCGAAATCCGGATCAACAGTCATTCCTTCCGTGGCTTCGAGATAGCGCCACCAGCCAGAAGCATCCTCGCCCATCGAGACCAGAGTCCTCGCTGCGGCGAACCTCGAAGCAAGATGCGCGTTCTGGTCCGAGGTGGTACGACGGAGGTCTTCGATCGCGCCTTCACGCGAGACCCAGAACCGCCTGTGATGAGAACTCTCCGCCAGCCCGACGAGGCGATCCTCCAGCTCGCGCAGAAGGGGCGAAGCCTTCATTCCATCCTCCGCCGCTTCCTCCACGCCCGTAAGGAACAGGTAGGTTCTGGCGCGGGTCATGGCAACGTAGAAGAGGCGCCGCTCCTCGAAGAGGTGGGATCGGTCGAGGTCAGCCCTCGGGGTCGCTACGCCTTTGGTGAGCAGGCCAGGGTCCACGAACCTCACGCCCCGCGGCCTCACGGGGAATCGCTCGTCCACCAGGCCGCTCACGAACACGGCGTCGAACTCGAGCCCCTTGGAAGCATGGACCGTCAGAAGACGGACAGCCCCTTCCGCCGGGGGAGAAGAGGGAGCCCACGTGTCCGAGTCCTCGTGCAGCATCCTGCCAGCCCTGAGAAATCCCTCGACGGTCGGCCTCCGGCTCATGCGGGCGTAGGCGTGGGCGGAGCGGACGAACGAGAGCGCGTCCGTGAGCGAGCGCGCCGCCTCCTCATCCTGCTCGTGGCGCTCGAAGAGCCCCTTCGTGGACGGAAGTCCTTTCCACAAGGCATCGACTTTAGCAGTGAAATCCTCCAGCCCTGCCGCCCGATCCACAGTCCGCACTACGGAACGGGCGATCTCCATATCTTCGTCTGATACGCTGCCGACTGTGTCTCGGGATCTCAGGATGTCAAAGACTGATCTTTCGCCCGCTTCGGCGGATATGCGCAGGGCGCGGGCGGCTTCAGCGGGAACGCCGCAGAGCGGGGAGACGAGGGCGCCGGAGGCCAGGGTCGGGCCTGGTTCCTCACCGTCGCAGGCCGCGAGCAGGGTGGCGAGATGTCGGGCTGACGATCCCGCGGGTGAGACCGCCACGTCCACGGGGATGCTCCGGGAGGCGAGCGCATCTGCGAGGGGTGCGGCGTCGAGGAGGCTGCGGCGCAGGATGGCGATGTTCTCGCAGGGTATGCCTTCGCCCTGCGTGAGCTCGACTATTCGGTCCGCGACCCAATCCCCCTCCTCCTTCGGGCTGGAGGCTACCTTGTGCAACACGGTACCGAGGTTGGTGGCTACGGAGACATTCTGGGGCTCGCGGGGAGGGCGACTCTCGTCGCCTTTGATAACCTGTTCGGCCAGGGAGACTATGTGCGCGGCGGAGCGATAGTTGGTCCTTAGCTGAATCTGGCGGGCCGCCGGGAACGCTTCGCCGAACTCCCTGACGTTCTCGATGCGGGCGCCGCGGAACCCGTAGATGCTCTGGGCGTCGTCGCCGACGCAGAAGAGATCCGGCCTCTCTCTAGGCATGAGCCGCCTGAGAAGCTCCATCTGGCTGCGGTTGGTGTCCTGGAACTCGTCTACGAGGACGTGGTCGTAGCGGGTCCGGATCTCGCGCGCCGACTCCATACCGGGCGCGAGCAGCTTCAGAGCGTGCTGCACGACGCCCTCGTAGTCAGCCTTCGACGCCGATGCCAGGCGATCCCCGTAAGCCTGCATCACGCTCCCCGCCCGGTTCAGGAACTTCCTTCCGCTCCGGTCCCCGAGCTCCCGTAGTTTTTCGGGGTCGAGCAGGTACTCTTGGGAGCGTAGCATCAGGTCGTACACCTCGCGCACCGTGGCTGGCCGTTCGAAAGCCCCTGGCGGCAGTCCCCACAATGCAGGGTCTTCCGCGCCGAGAACGTCAGATACCAGCGCCCACTGCTCGTTGGTTGGCACGATCTCCGGCGCGTTTCGTAGACCGAGCGAGGCCGCATGCCGCCTGACGAGTGAGAGGGCGAAGGAGTGGAAGGTTCGGGCCTCGACGAGGGCGGCGTCAGGGACGCGAGCCTTCACGCGCTCGGACATCTCGTCTGCGGCGCGGCGGGAGAAGGTGAGGGCGAGGATGCGCTCCGGACTCACGCCCCGCCCCCCGACGAGGTGGGCTATGCGTTCGACGAGCACGCCCGTCTTGCCTGTTCCAGGCCCGGCGAGTACGAGGACCGGCCCACTCTGATGCAGGACGGCCTCGAGCTGGGCGTCGTTCAGGTTCGTGGAGGCTGCGGTCATGCCCCTTCTCCATGCGCTTCGAGCAAGGTCAGCGCCTGGCGGTGGACCTCGGACCTGAGTTCCTCTGGTTCGAGTACGGTCGCGGAGCCGAGGTAGACCATGATCCTACGTGCGGCCCATGCGGGGTCCGAGTAGTACATGGCGTAGTCTGCGGCGCCGTCTGGATGTTCTTCGACGAGGTCAAGCTCGGGACGTTCCTCCATCCAGCGGGCGACAGCCGGGGAGAAACGGACGAGTGCCCGGCTCATGGCGTAGCCCCTTGGATCTATGTCCTCGAAAGTGGTCTTGAGGTCAGCATCCCCGCGCTCCTCGAAATGCTCCCCGAGTACGCGGGCGGAGTGGATGCGATCCAGGCGAAACAGACGTTGACCTTTCGCCCGTCGGCAGTACGCGTTCAGGTACCAGCGGCCTTCGATGCTCGACATCAGGAGTGGCTCGACTTGCCGGGAGCTGGTGACATCGCCCGAGGTATAGCGGATCTCGAGTACAAGTTTCCCCGTGCGGGCACGTTCTATGGCGGCGGTTATCTCCTCGTCGAAGCGCGCTCCAGCCTCGACTTCCACTACCTCGCCTGGAGCGGCGATCCGGATTTTGCCCCGCAAGGAAGCCAGGATGCCGGGGTCGGCGGCGCCGGATACGAGGTCAAGCGCGAGCAGGGCGGCCCGCGCCTGCAAGGTAGAGAGGCGCACGGGACGCCGGAAATCTCCCTCGTATCCGCCCTTCGCATACTTGACGAGCCTGTCGTCCTCAATGGCGATGTTGGAGATGAGCGTGAGATCCCGGTCCTCCACCTCCATCACGGCTTCTAGCGCCGCGACGAGATCCCGCTTCGTGCAGCCAAAATCCCTGGCCACGTCGGCGAGCGGCACGGTCTTGCCTTCGGGGAGCATGGCCGCGTAGTGCGCGAGGGCCACCTCCAGCGTGAGCGGCTCCAGCCTGACCCCGCTCATGGCTGCCCCGCCGCATGCGCCGAGGCGATGGCCTCCAGCGCCTCTTCCACCCGCCGAATGAGGGAAGGTGGGGAGAGCGCCTTCGCGCCTTTTCCTTTGGATAGGATCCAGGCCGCAAACTGCCGCTCTCCCGATATGGCGGTCGAGAGTATATGGCTGCCCTTTTCGTCCCCACTTTCTTCGGAGAACGCATCAGGGAACTCGCGCCCCACGGCATCGAAAACCTCGTCAAAGACCCGGACTGATGCCCTTCCGACGGGCTCGCCGAGCTGCCAGGGGGCGCGTGGGCCGGCGACGTGGCGCTCGAAATCAGGAGTCACCTCGAAGTCCCCGAAATCTCTGCGGGTGGCGAAGGTTACCCTGCCGCGTATCCTGGAGAGACGGAACTGTCGCACGGCCTGCCTTCTCACATCCCACCCTGTTGCGTACCAGATCCCATCCAGCAGCGAAAGCGCGTAAGGTTCCACCTCGCGGCCGGATGTCTCGTCCCTGGAGATGGAGTAATAATCGAAGAGCACCCGCTTGCGCCGGGATACCGCGCTCTCCAACTGGCTCACCCGCCGGGAGATAGACTCGTCATCGCGGGTGGCGACGGCTGCGGCGAAGGCCCGCCCGTCCTGTGTGTCGGCTCCGCTGTCCGAGGCTGTATACACCCCGGTAGACGCGGTCCCTATGAGGTTGGCGATGGCGAGATGCAGGGGGCCGGAATACGGGAAGTCGCGGCGAAGGGTCCGGAGCGCGCCCACGAGGACGGCCCGCTCCGCGTCCGTCAGGTCTATCTCAGCGGAGGAGAAAGCGCCCCGGGACAGGCGGTAGCGGCGCCCGGATTCCGTGCCATCCACCTCCACCCTGATGCCTGCGCCAGCGAGGGCTTGCACGTCGCGGGAGAGTTGCTTGCGCAGGGCATCCGCCGCCAGCGTCGTATCTTCATTACCCTCTGGCGGGGCGTCGCGGTAGAGCGGCAGGTTCTCCTGGATCGAGGTTTCGTCCTTCGGGCGGCCATCGAAGAACAGGAGGTAAGCTGCAAGCGAGAGTTGCCGTGCGGCGGCTTTCTGGTTGCGGTTCAGCGTTACCCCTTTCCCCTCTGCAAAATTGCGTGGACGTTGATCCTCGTCCACGCGGCATTGTATGTATATTATCTTATGAAAAGGCCGGATGCCCTAATCCGCGAAGGCTACGGCATGCATGAGACCTTTCTCTGTAACCAGCGCGTGGCCGATGACGCCGGTGGAACGAAGCCTGACGTCGCGCCCGTCCCCCACGCCCGGATGCTCTTCCCGGTCGGCCCGTGCCATCGCTTCGAGCAACGTACGGGCGTGGGCAGCGCCCGGCGTGGCGGCAGATACTCCGGTCCTGCCGGCTTCGATGGCGGCGAACGCGTAGCCGGAGAGCAGCTTGCCTACGGCGCGGGTGAAGCATCGGGGACCGGGAAGCACCTCCACGGCTATGGGCCTGGAGCCAACGAAGATGGCGATCCCCCGCGTGCCGCTCGGGAGTCCTTCAGAGAGCTCGAGGAACTCCCGGGTCAGCCCTGAGAGTTGGGAGCGGCTGTCCTGGAGGGCCCGGGTCGGGGACGGCGCCTCGTAGGCATCCGCGAAGTGGTCTACCTCTTCCCAAACTGCGTTCTGGTCGCCCACGTGCCCCCGGCCACGAATGAGGGATTCCCGTACAACACGCGAGTTCAGCCTGCGCAGGGCTGTGTGTGGCGATGAGTCTCCCGCGAGAAAGGCTGCGGTGGAGCGGCTCCATCGGCCACGCTCCACACACGAGACTGGCAGGATCACCTCCGTTTCGGCGGGGAGAAGCACGCTCGAGTTGGCCACGCGATTTTGCCTGGCCCCGATCAACTCGTCCCCGTCGAGAATGAGCACGGACCTGTCACCCTTGTTGATAACCCGCACGTATGGAACGCTCCCCTCGTCATCCACCTCCACGGCCTCCACGATCCCCGCCTGCATGGCCTCGCCCAGCAAAAGCAGGCCGTCCTCGGTGTGCGGCCCGCCCGTGAGGGGGAAGAGGTGCAGAGCGCCATGCGAAACGGGACCATCCGTATCGAGTTGTTCCAGAGCAAGATCCAGAATAGATTTCATCCCACTCTCCTTTCTGACGATAGTCCGATGACCTCAGATCCCAAGCGGCACGGTCCCGTGCGTGTCGGAGAAGAGGTCCGCATCACCGAGCTCCAGCTCGAAGCCCGTCGCGCCAGGGGCAACGGTGAAGATCGCCTGTCCCTGATCCGTGACGCCGGGGTTGACGTTCTCCAGGAAGATGTTTCGGTCGTCGGGGATGTAGCCGAACTTGTCGGGATCCGCCTCGTTCCTGCGCCCCTCGCTGTCCACTAGCGTCATGGATGCGGTGTCAAGGGTAGCGGCCTCGCTGCCCTCGTTGGTGAAAGTGAAGTTGACTATGACGAAGTCGCCCTGGATGGGCTTATCGTAGCTCGATGTCAGCTCCGTTACCTTCTTTGCGTCCTCGACTACCCAGGTGACGCCGCCCACCCGGAGCGGCTCCCCGATCCCGGCCTCCGGTGCGGCGGCTTCCTGTCCACCTCCGCCGCCGCTACCTCCCCCACCCCCTATCGCCGCGAGGCATCCCACGAACGCGAACACCGCGAGCAGGGTGAGCACGAGGCATCCGCCACCGCCGATCAGGAGCAACCGTCCCCATGAGCGGCCTCCCCGATTCGGTGGCGGCGGGACATTTACGTTCGGAGTCCGTATTGGAGGCTGGTCTGTCATGCGTATCCCTTCCCTGGTTGCCAGTATCTTTGCCAGGGTAAGGGCTTGCATGGACGGAACTTTTAGATGCGGAATTCAAGCAAACCATCGCGACTAACTACGACGGGGCCATCTAGCGCGGGAACGAATGCCGGGTCGTCTACGCTAGAATTGCGGCTCTTTGGCGACCAGGGCGTGTATTTGCTCCAGCTCGCTCGTAGGCTCGCAGAAGTAGTGTCCCTGTCCGTAGTCGCACCCTAGGGTCTGCAAATATTCTAGCTGGGCTCTAGTTTCGACACCCTCGGCGATTACGTCCACCCCAAGGTTATGGGCCAGGGTAACCATAGTCTGGATAACCTCTGTATTCTCTTTGTCCACGGTGCTCATCTCCATGAACAGGCGATCTATCTTCAGCACGTCGATCGGAAAGTGATGCAGGGCGCTGAGGGAAGAGTATCCGGTACCGAAGTCGTCTATGTGGATTTGAACGTTCAGTTCCCGCAGTCGCGCGAGCACTGCGGCGGCGAAATCTACGTCCTGCATGATTACGTTCTCTGTGATCTCCACGTGCAACCTGCTCGCATCCAGGCCGGTTTCCTTGAGTATGTTGTTTAGCTGTTCCACGAAATCATCCTGGGCGATCTGACTCGCCGAAAAGTTCATGCTGAGCGTGAACGGCGGATGGCCAGGAAAAACGCTGTCCCACATCAGAATCTGTTCGCAAGCCTTGCGAAGCATGCTCCAGCCTATGGGTTTTATCAGGCCGGTATCCTCGAGCACCGACATGAAGGAATCGGGGAGCGTAAGCCCGTGGCGCGGGTGCGACCAGCGCAGCAAAGCCTCGACACCTGAGGTCACGCCGGTCTTCAACGACACTATCGGCTGATAATGCAGCTCGAATTGCCCGCCCTCTATGGCCTGCCGCAAACCCATTTCGAGGTTGAGCAGGGCCATGGCGCTGTCGTGCATCTCAGCGTCAAAGACCTGGCATCTCCCTCGCCCCTTGACCTTGGCGCGATACATCGCAGTATCAGCATCACGCAACAAGTCTTCTGGCTCGTCCCCGCTGCCGTCGGCCACGGCGATGCCGATGCTCGCCGTGGTAAACAGCACGTAGCCTTTCAGGGTGATGGGCTTCTTGAGCGCCTCCTGGATGCGATTGGCGACCCGCATGGCATCGTCCGCGTCGGTCACCTCGTCCAGAAGAACCGCGAACTCGTCCCCGCCGAGGCGGGCTACAGTGTAGCCTGAACGCAGGTGCCTCTTCCGCCTGCTAGCCACGGTCTTCAGGAAAGTATCCCCCAACGTGTGGCCCAGGCTATCGTTCAGGTTTTTGAAGCGGTCCAGATCCAGAAATAGCACGGCGAAAGAGCGCTGTTTGTCCCGTTTGGCCTGCTTTATAACGTCCTTGAGACGGTCCATGAAAAGGGCCCTGTTGGGCAGGCCCGTCAACGCGTCGTGGAGCGCGTTGTGAAGCAGTTGCTGCTCGGCCTGCTTGCGTTCGGTAATGTCGGCGAGGGAACCGGCTATGCGCGTCGCCCGACCTTCTTCAGTGCGCATTGCCATACCCCGGCTCAGTACCCAGCGATACTCGCCGTCTTCGACCTGTATGCGATGTTCGCTCTCGAAGTTATCCGTGACCCCATCCAGATGCGCCCTGAGTCGTGTCTGGACGTTGTCCTTGTCCAAAGGGTGAATG
>JACDAR010000323.1 GCA_013695335.1 Rubrobacter sp. | reverse complement strand
GATGACGACTTCCTCGGCTTCAAGCTGTTCAGGGAGGGGGAGCAGATCTCCCTCTCCAGCGTCCTCCCGCTGCTCGAAGACATGGGCGTTCAGGTGGTTGACGAGCGTCCACATCGCATTGAGGCGGTGAACGCCGACCCGGTCTGGATCTACGACTTCGGCCTGGTACACGAGACGTCCGGCGAGTTCGGGACGGGACAGGTCCGCGACATCTTCCAGGACGCATTCGCCCGCGCCTGGAGCGGAGCCGTGGAGAACGACGGCTTCAACCGCCTCGTCCTGCGCGCCGGCCTCACGTGGCGTCAGGTGGTGGTCCTGCGCGCCTACTCCAAGTATCTGCGCCAGGCCGGAACCCGCTTCAGCCAATCGTACATGGAGGCCACCCTCTTCGCGAACCCGCACATAGCGAGCCTCCTCGTAGACCTCTTCGAAGCCCGCTTCGACCCGAAGAGGCAGGATCGCGCCCCGCGGGAAACGGGTCGTCTGAAGGACGATATAGAAGAGTCCCTCGACGCCGTATCCAGCCTGGACGAAGACCGTATCCTGCGCAATTTCCTTGACGTGACCCTGGCGACGGTTCGAACCAACTACTTCCAGACTGACGATCAAGGCGGGCCGAAGCCGCGCCTCTCGTTCAAGTTCGACCCGCAGGAGCTTCCGATGCTCCCGCTGCCACGCCCGCGGTTCGAGATCTTCGTCTACTCACCACGCGCCGAAGGCGTCCACCTGCGCGGGGGCGAGGTGGCGAGGGGCGGCATTCGGTGGTCGGATCGCCGCGAGGACTTCCGCACCGAGGTGCTCGGCCTGATGAAAGCCCAGACCGTGAAGAACGCCGTCATAGTCCCGGTCGGGGCAAAGGGCGGTTTCGTGGTGAAGCAACCGCCGGTCGGGGGCGCCCGCGAGGAACTCCAGAACGAGGTAGTAGCCTGCTACCGGACCCTGATCCGCGGCATGCTCGACCTCACGGACAACCTCTCCGGCGACGAGGTGATTCCACCCCCCGACGTTGTCCGGTACGACGATGATGACCCATACCTCGTGGTCGCGGCGGACAAAGGAACCGCCACCTTCTCCGACATCGCCAACGGCATCTCGGAGGAGTACGGGTTCTGGCTCGGCGACGCCTTCGCCTCCGGTGGATCTGCTGGCTACGATCACAAGGTCATGGGGATCACGGCGAAGGGCGCGTGGGAGTCAGTGAAGCGTCACTTCAGGGAACTGGGCAAGGATATCCAGAACGAGGACTTCACCGTGGCAGGTATCGGCGACATGTCAGGCGACGTGTTCGGCAACGGAATGCTCCTCAGCAGGCACATCAAGCTAGTCGCGGCGTTCAACCACCTCCACATATTCCTGGACCCTGACCCCGACCCGGAGCAGAGCTACGCCGAGCGCGAGCGTCTCTTCGGCCTCTCGCGTTCCACCTGGGCGGACTACGATGCGGAACTCATCTCCGAGGGCGGCGGCGTCTTCCCGCGCTCGGCCAAATCCATCCCGCTCTCCCCGCAGATCCGGGAGATGCTCGGAGTCGAGGACGAGGCGATGGCGCCCAATGATCTCGTGAACGCCGTGTTGAAGGCGGAGGTGGATCTCCTCTTCAACGGCGGCATCGGAACCTACGTGAAATCCTCTGACGAAACCAACGCCGAGGTGGGCGACCGCACAAACGACACGCTGCGGGTAAACGGCAAAGACCTCCGGTGCCGCGTGGTCGGCGAAGGTGGGAACCTCGGGCTCACGCAGCGGGGACGCATCGAGTACGCGCTGAACGGGGGCAGGATCTACATGGACGCCGTGGACAACTCCGCTGGCGTCGATTGCTCCGACCACGAGGTCAACATCAAGGTGCTGCTGAACGCCGTCATCGAAAGCGGCGACATGACCACAAAGCAGCGCAACGAACTGCTCGCCAGCATGACGGACGAAGTGGGCCATCTCGTGCTGCGGGACAACTACGAGCAGACCCGCGCCATCAGCAACGCATCGGCCCTTGCGCATCCGATGGTGGACGTACACGTCCGCTACATCCGAGCCCTCGAACAGTCCGGCGCCCTGAACCGGGAGCTGGAGTTCCTGCCCTCCGACGAGACGCTGGCCGAGCGTCGCTCGGAGGGAAGGGGGCTCACCGCGCCCGAGTTCTCCATCCTGCTGTCTTACACCAAGATCTCGCTGTACAGGGACGTTCTCGCCTCCGACCTGCCGGAAGACCCGTACCTCGTCGCCGAGTTGGAACACTACTTCCCCGAACCGCTGCGCGAGCGCTTCCGCGACAGGATGCCGGAGCATCGGCTGCGGCGTGAGATCCTGGCTACCAGCGTCGTGAACGAGCTTGTGAACGAGGGTGGACCATCGTTCGCGTTCAGGCTCGGGGAGGAGACGGGGGCTGAGCCCGCCGACATCGCCAGGGCGTTCATGGCCGCACGCGAGACCTTCGACGCCCGCAGGCTGTGGAAGGAGATCCAGGCTCTAGACAACAAGGTCGAGGCTGGCGTCCAGACGGCGATGCTCCTCGACTGGCGCAAGCTAGTCGAGCGGGCGACCCGCTGGCTGCTCCGAAACCGCCGCCCGCCGCTCGACGTGGCAGCCGCCGTGGCGTATTTCAGGGACGGCGTGGAGGATCTCTCGGGACGCATCCCGCAGTTCATGCTAGATGGGGACCGCGAAGCCGTGGAGAAGGAGTCAGTACGCCTTTCAGAAGAAGGTGTCCCGCAAGAACTGGCGCAGCGGGTCGCCACCCTCGGGGCAATGTTCTCCGGACTGGATATCGTGGACGTTGCCGCGGCCAGCGGGGAAACGCTGGAGGCGGCGGCCGGGATCTACTTCACCCTCGGCGACGGTCTGAGGCTTCACTGGCT
>JACDAR010000318.1 GCA_013695335.1 Rubrobacter sp. | reverse complement strand
TTCTGCTGTTCGACGGCTTTCTTTACCTGGCGGGCATCTGGGAGGGCCAGGTGATCCAACTGGTAGACCCTTCCTGTGTTGCTCTTGATGGTCATGGTGACGTTGACGACTCCCCTGATACTGACGTTCGTGACATTGCGGAGATTGACGCTCTCGCGATTCTGGCTCCGCCAGCCGCTGCGGATTTCTATCTCCTCCTGATACACGACGATGGTGTTGTTATGGCCCGTTGCCTGGGCTACCGGCTGTTCCAAGTAGCTCACCCCTCTAATAGTACGAACGTATCGTGCCGCCTAAAGACCCCGGAGTCGTACGACTCCGGGGCTTCGAGTACGAGTCGAATTTACTGATGCGCAATTATAGTGTTTTCGTGTGCCTGGTTCAGGCTTTTTAGTGTGATTCGGTCGCACCGCTTTGCGGCTGACTGGTCAGTTTTCCGTTGCCGTTTTCCCGGTCGTCGGTGGCCAGAAACTGACCGGCGTAACCGTAGACGCCGTGCTCGCTCACGTCGAGGCCGTTGAGTTCCTGGTCCGGTTTCACGCGCAGTCCGATGGTTGCCTTGAGGGCGGCGAAGACCGCGAGCGAGGCGAGGAAGACGAAGCCACCCGCTGCCACGATACCCAGGGCCTGGATGCCGAGTTGGTAGAAGCCGCCTCCGTAGAAGAGGCCGGGACGGCCGATGACCGCCAGTTCGGGCGTGGTGAAGAGGCCGGCCGAAAGCGTGCCCCAAATACCGCCCATGCCGTGCGCCGCGATGGCGCCGAGTGGATCGTCAACCCCTATCTTGTCCACGAAAACCAGGGTGAGGTACATGATGACTCCGGCGATGAAACCAATAACTATCGAGGCCCACGGTGCGACGAAGGCGCACGGCGCGGTGATGGCGACGAGGGCCGCGATGGCGCCGTTGCCGCCCATGCCAACGTCGATGTTGCCACGACGGACGTAGCTCATTAACATCGCGCCGAGCACACCGGCGGCAGCCGCGAGGGTGGTCGTGAGCGCCACGTCGGCGATCTGGGTGGTCGCGGCCATCGTGGAGCCGGGATTGAATCCGTACCAGCCGACCCACAGGATCAGGACGCCGAGAACGGCGAGCGGCATGTTGTGCCCCGCCATGTTCTGTGGCTGTCCCTCGTCGTCGTACTTGCCGATGCGGGGGCCGAGCAACAACGTACCAGCCAGGGCCGCCATCGCGCCGGAGAGGTGGACGACCGTGGAACCGGCGAAGTCCTGCATACCCAGGGTTCCGAGCCAGCCGCCGCCCCAGATCCAGTGCCCGATTATCGGGTAGATCAGACCGGCGAACACTATCGCGAAGACCACGTAGACGGCGAACTTGGTGCGCTCCAGCATCGTGCCCCACACGATCGCCAGGGACACGGCGCAGAACGCCACCTGGAAGATGTACTTGGCCGAGATCGGAACCTGCGTCCAGGTCAGGCCGGCATACGTGTCAGCCGTACCGGAAAGGAACAGTCCCTTGAGACCGATGATCGAATTCAGCGCGCCGCCGTCGGAGAAGGCGAAGGCGAAGCCCACGGCCCAGAACAGGATAGCGGTTATCGCGAGGTTGACCAGGATCTTGGCCACCACGCTCCCGACATTCTTCATCCGGGAGAAGCCGACCTCCAGCATCGCAAATCCCGCCTGCATGAAGATGACCAGCACCGCCGCAACCAGCACCCACACCGTGTCCATGGCGAGCGATAGGTCCGCATTTGACGGGGAGTCCTGGGCGAACGCCAGCGCGGGTAGCGCAAGTACCAGAAGTAGTGTCGAAACAGTCAGTAAGGCAAACCTCCGCAAGGGTTCCTCCTTCGAAATATGGAGTAAGTACGCTACGTACTTAGTCTAGGCGCCACCCCATACAGGTTCTTTGGCCCCGTGTACAAAGATGAGCCCGCCAAACAGCGCCAGATTTCGACAACGAGTACAAAGCCGAATTTGAAGTTACAAACGAGTCGGGGGAACCCGAAACTTATCTGTCAGAGAAGCGCGATGGTTGTTCGGGGACGCGCCCGAGGAGCTGCATGACTTTGATGCCCAGCGTCAGGCGTTCGCGGTCCTCGCTCTTGTCCACGTCGAGGCCCGTTAGTTCGCCAACGCGATCCAGGCGGTACCGGATCGTGTGTCGGTGGGCGAAGAGATCCGAGGCCGTCCTCACCGTGGATGCGTCGTTGCGAAGATACGTGACCAGCGAATGGACGAGCTCCGTGCCGTAGCGAGAATCGTATGCGACGACTGGCCCTAGGGTCTCGGCGTAGAAGGATTCGAGTTCGTCAGGGTCTTCCTGAAGCACGCGGAACAGGAGCTTGTAAGTTCCGGCTCCCGCAAAGGTCGAGATGGAGGAGGGGCCGTTTATGCGGTGTCCGATCTCCAATGCCACCTCGGCTTCCGAATACGCATCGGGGAGGACTTCCGGATTCGGGGTGTATCGCCCGATGCCGATGGAGACCGTGAGGTCGGGGAGTAGCCCCTTGACGTAGCGCTGAATCCTCTCGGCCAGCCCACGCGCCCTTTCGGTGAGTTCATCCGGCGTCTCGCCAGGCGCATCGCCTGAGCCCACGAAGAGGATGACGTTGTCCGAGCGCGGGCCGACCAGGAAGTTCGAGAATAGCTGCCGCGCCTGCATCCCCACGGCGTCGGCAAGGCGCCGTTTCAACTCCTGGATTGCAGGTTCTTTCAGTTTGCGGCGCTCCAGGTAGCGGGCGAAGTAGTCTATGTCCACGATCAGGACCAGCGCGCCGAAGGCGAGATCCGCGCCCAGATATCCGGCGCGTTGCAGGAGAAGCTCGACCGATCCGTAGCGGTCGTTGACAAGATCGTCCACGAAGTCACCCCGGATGCCGAGTTCCGTCTCCAGTCGCACCCGCTCCTTGCCGAGTTCGGTCTCCAGGATCTGTCGCGCCCAGTACAGGGATACCACGTCTTCGGGGCCGAGCGGCTTGCCTTCGAGGTCCATCCAAAGATATCCGGCTGGCGCACCAGTCCCGATCGGCGTCCAATGGAACTCGCGCCCAGCCGCCCGCCACCGCTCCACGGGAACCGAGAGGTATCCGTCTGGGAGCCTGGCGTAGCGGTCGCGGCGCTCACGCCTGGTTTCATCCACGGAATTGCCCTTGGAAGCCCGGAGCCCGTGTTCTTCGAGGAGGGTGGCGAGCCCCTGGTATGCGCCTTCGAGTGGTTCCGGGGCGCTGGCGAGCAGCCGCCCGACAGGATCTTCGACGACTACGGAACGGCCGATCATCTCGGAGATCCTGGCCGTCAGGTCGCCTATGGATGAGTCGCTGCCCGTGCTCTCCAGCAGGGAGCGCCCCGCGCCGTGCGAGCGGAGCAGAAGGCCGTCGTTGGTGGAGAAAATGGAGAGCAGCCTGCGGAGTGGAACTTCCGGCGGCACGACGAGGAGACCGAGGCCGAGATCCCTGGCCCGCTCCACGATTCCGTCCCCTGTTCCGTCGTTGCGCCACACCAGGGCTGGCGCCCCGCGCTCGTGCAGCACGGTCATGAACGCGGCGTCCAGCGTCTCCCGACCGGTGACCGCCACCTCGCCCTTCTCGATCCAGGCGTTTGTCTGGTCTTCCACCGCGAGACCCCGAACCGGGCGCTGGATATCTCCTGGCGTGAGGCAGCGTCCCCCGAACTCGGAGGTCAGCGCCTGGATGAGGTCACCGAGGATCAAAGGCTACTCCTGCGTTGCGTGGAGAAAGGACAACATCCGAATATAAATATATACGAGAGGGCGGAGCGCGTGAAATCCAACACCCGGAGGTCAGCCCGGCCGGTGATAAAATCTCGGGGCACCAGAAGAACACTCTTGGCCTCCGACGAGGGGGCCGTATACTTGCCGGGACGGCAGAAGGGGAGGACGAAAGATCGCCGAGAGCCACATCGTCGTCCGCGGGGCGCGTGAACACAACCTGAAAGACGTAACCGTCTCGCTGCCGCGGGACGAACTCGTCGTGGTAACCGGGCTTTCTGGGTCCGGCAAATCCTCCCTCGCCTTCGACACCATCTACGCAGAAGGCCAGCGCCGCTACGTGGAGAGCCTCTCCGCCTACGCCCGGCAGTTCCTCGGGCAGATGGACAAGCCGGACGTTGACCACATAGATGGACTCTCTCCCGCCGTATCCATAGACCAGAAGACTACGAGCAACAACCCGCGCTCAACCGTGGCGACGGTGACTGAGACTTACGACTACCTGCGCCTGCTCTTTGCCAGGGCCGGACGTCCGCACTGCCACGTCTGTGGTTTCCCCGTCGCCTCATCGACGCCGCAGCAGATGGTCGAGAAGGTGCTGACGCTGCCCGAAAAGACGCGGTTCATGGTCATGGCGCCTGTGGTACGCGGACGCAAGGGCGAGTACGGCAAGATGTTCAAGGATCTCGCGGACGATGGTTACGCCCGCGTTCGGGTGGACGGCGAGCTGCACGAGCTCCCCGTGGACCTCGGGCTGGACAAGAACTACAAGCACGACGTCGACGTGGTGGTTGACAGGCTGGTGATCCGGGGCGGCATAGAACGCCGACTCACAGACTCAATCGAGACAGCCCTGAAGCTGGCGGAGGGGCTGGTGCAGGTGGAGACCGTGGAGCGGAACGGCTCTGGGAGCGAGTCCATGCTGTTCTCCGAGAACTTCACGTGCACGAACTGCGGGGCGTCCATCGCGGAGATACAGCCCCGCACCTTCTCGTTCAACAGCCCGCATGGGGCATGTGACCGGTGCGACGGGCTCGGGAGCCGGTTGGAGATAGACCCTGACCTCGTCGTTCCGAACGCCGACTTGAGCGTCAACGAGGG
>JACDAR010000285.1 GCA_013695335.1 Rubrobacter sp. | reverse complement strand
GCCGAGCGTCACTGGCGCTGGCAACGCGTTCTCCAGGGACGCCGTGGCCAACCTGGTGGTCAGGCAATTAATGGAGCCGCCGTCAGCCAAGGTGAAGGTGAACCTCGCAGCCGAGGACGTGGCGACGGAGGCGAACCTGAAGGCGACCAAAAAAACAGAGAAGCGCAACGTAGTACTAATATTCATGGAGTCAACCAGGGCAGAGTCCACCTCCCCATACTCTAACCTCGACACCACGCCGTTCCTGGATGAACTGGCGAATGACAGCATGGTTGCGGAGAAGGCATACGCTGTAGTCCCGCACACTTCGAAGGCGCTCCTGACCACCATCTGCGGCGTCACGCCACCGCTGGACACCGACATGACGGAGTCCGAGCCGAACGCCATCCCAGCCGATTGCCTACCCGAGCTTCTGGGCGAACAGGGCTACAACTCCGCCTTCTTCCAGTCCGCCACCGAAAATTTCGAGCGTCGCCCGGCCCTGGTCGAGAACTTCGGCTACGAGGACTTCTATCCGGTGAACAACATGCCGAAGGAGGGCTTCGAGGAGGCCAACTACTTCGGCTACGAGGACGACATCATGCTGCAACCCAGCCGAAACTGGTTGCTGGAGCACGCCGACGAGCCGTTCTTCACCACTTACCTGACGGTCACGCCCCACCACGACTACGTGGTCCCCAAGCGGTATGGCAAGAAAGAGTACGTTGACCCTGAAGAGAACGAGGATCTCAACAACTACCTGAACACCCTCCACTACGAAGATCGTTTCCTTGAGAACCTTTTCAACCAGTACAAGGAGTTGGGACTCTACGACGACACAATCTTCGTGGTCCTTGGCGACCACGGCGAGGGCTTCGGGGAACATGATCGCTACCAGCACGACGACACCATCTACAACGAGGGGCTGCACATTCCCCTCATAGTCCACGACCCGCGCCGCTCCGAAGGCAGGCGGAACATCAAGCCCGCGGTGAACGAGCTCGACGTGCTTCCAACGGTGACGGACCTGCTCAACTACAAGATCGAAGGCGGCTCGTACCATGGGAATTCGCTCCTTTCACCGCCCAGGGATCGGGTCCTGATGGCGAGTTGCTTCCACGAGGACCGTTGCCTGGCTAGCATCGAACGCAACAAAAAGTACATCTATCATTACGGGAACAAAGGCGAAGAATTCTTCGACCTCACCACCGACCCCCACGAGAGGAACAACCTCGCGGATCGGCAACCCAGCGAGGAAATGAAAGCGCGCCGCGAGAACCTGCTCACCTGGCAGGCAACCGTGAACGAGATCTACAAGTACCAGCTCTCGAAGCCCGATGAGACCTTCGAGGAGACCACTACAGGGATCACGGAGCACACAGAGGCGACCAACGAGGAGACCACCGCTCCGTAAGTCTGCCCTGATCCTGGATCACTTTCCCCCAAAACACCATCCTGGTAAGCTAGACTCGGTCTCCTGGCGAGAATCTGGCATCTCCCCTAGACTATTCCGCTGAATCCGTGGGCGTTGCAGTTTAGAACCGGGAGGCAAAATGGGTGGTTTACTCGAAGGCAAAAAGATACTGGTAACCGGCGTGCTGGACCGGCGCTCCATCGCGTACTCGGTGGCGCGCCTGGCACAGGAACAGGGCGCGGAGATCGCACTGAGCAGCTTCGGGCGTGCGGCATCCCTCACCCGCCGCACAGCGAAACGCATGGCCCCGGAGCCACCCATCCTGGAACTCGACGCCAACAACCCGGAAGATATCCAGGCCGTGGCTGAGGATCTGCGGGAGCGATGGGGAGAACTGCACGGCATAGTCCACGCCATCGCTTTCGCCCCTGAGGATGCGCTCGGGGGTAACTTCCTGTCGGCGGAGTGGCCCTCCGTCGCCACGGCTATCCAGACATCAGCGTACTCGTTGAAAGCCCTCTCCGTGGGGCTCACCGACCTTATGCGGCCTGGTTCATCGGTGGTCGGCCTGGACTTCGACGCGCGGTTTGCCTGGCCCGCTTACGACTGGATGGGCGTGGCGAAAGCCGCCCTGGAATCCACATCTCGCTACCTTGCCAGGGATCTCGGGGAG
>JACDAR010000259.1 GCA_013695335.1 Rubrobacter sp. | reverse complement strand
CATCCCACGAGGAGCCTTCCGCTGCCTCCACGTGCCCGAAGAATCTTAGCAGCATCCCCGCCCCGAACGAAATGCGAACTGCCACAATCGGATCGCCAAGACGAGAAACAGCGCGGGGAGCATGTCTGTCATCCGGATCTCATTACGTTTGAGCAGCTTCGCCCAACCAGCGCGGCAGAGATGTCAATTGCGGTATCGATACCAATGAAGATGGAGTACAGATCAGGGCGGCCCTGCTGATCTGTATAATTCGGCCCGTCGTTGCGGGCTTCGCGGGAGTATTACTTTTGGATCTCTACGAGCATCAGGGCAAGGAACTTTTACGGGAACACGGGCTCGAAACGCTTCAGGGCATCGTGGCCGAGACGCCGGAGGAAGCACGAGCGGCGGCTGAAAAACTCGGCGGGCCCGTCGCAGTAAAAGCGCAGGTTCTCACTGGCGGGCGTGGCAAGGCAGGTGGGATCAAGGTCGTGCATAGCCCGGACGAGGCCGAGGAGGCTGCGCGTCAGATCCTTGGCATGGACATCCGGGGGCACACGGTCAGGAAGGTGCTAGTCGAGGGCGGCGCGGAGATCGAGAGCGAGATGTACCTCTCCGTGACGGTGGACCGGGAGGCGAAACAGCCCCTCATTCTTTTCTCCACTGAAGGCGGCGTGGAGATCGAGGAGGTCGCGGAGACCAACCCTGGAGCCATCGTGCGGCTGCACGTTGACCCCTTGATCGGGCTTCAGCCATACCAGATACGTGAGATCACGTTCTCCGCCGACCTTTCAGGCGACACAGCGAAGGGCGTCGGCAAAACGCTCCAGAATCTGTATTCGGCTTTCCAGAAACTGGACGCGAGCCTGGTCGAGATCAACCCCCTGGTAGTCACGGCTGACGGCAAGGTACTGACGCTGGACTCCAAAGTCACCGTGGATAACTCCAGCCTGTACAGGCACAAAGACATCGCGGACCTGCACGATGTCGAGGCCGCAGACCCGGAAGAGCAACGGGCGCAGGAAGCTGGCCTGCAGTACGTGAAGCTCGAAGGCGACGTTGGCATCCTTGGCAACGGGGCCGGGCTGGTGATGAGCACGCTCGACGTTGTAGCCCAGGCTGGTGGCGAACCTGCGAACTTCTGTGACGTTGGCGGCGGCGCGGACGCGGAGAAGATCTCCACGGCCCTCGATATCGTGACATCGAACCGGCAGGTTAAGAGCGTCCTGTTCAACATCTTCGGCGGCATCACGCGCGGCGACGAGGTTGCGCGCGGCCTCCTCTCCGCCATAGAACAGACGGATATCAGCCTGCCCATAGTCGTACGCCTCGACGGCACGAACGCGGAGGAAGGGCGGCAAATACTGGCCGAGAACACGCCGCCGAACGTCCACACCGAAGAGACGATGCTCGATGCAGCCCGCAGGGCCGTGGAGCTTGCGAAAGACGGAGGGCAGTAAACGATGGCGATTCTGGTAGACGAAGGTACGCGCCTGCTGGTCCAGGGCATCACGGGCCGCGAGGGCGCGTTCCACACAGGCAGGATGCTCAAGGGCGGCACGCAGGTAGTCGCTGGCGTGACGCCTGGCAAGGGCGGGCAGGACTTCGAGGGCGTGCCGGTCTTCAATACCGTCGAGGAGGCGGCGAAAGAGACGGGGGCTAACGCAAGCGTGATCTTCGTCCCCCCACCGTTCGCCGCCGATGCCGTGTTCGAGTCGCTTGACAGCGGTATGAGCACGATTTGCTGCATCACCGAGGGCATCCCGGTACACGACATGCTCAAGGTCTCCAACTACATGCGCGTCAAGGAAGCCACGCTCATCGGGCCGAACTGCCCAGGCGTTCTCTCACCGGGCAAGTCGAACGTCTCGATCATGCCAGGCGATATCTTCACGCCAGGCAACATCGGCATCGTCAGCCGCAGCGGAACCCTGACGTACCAGATCGTCAATGAATTGACACAACGAGACATCGGTCAGTCAACGGCGGTGGGGATCGGGGGCGACCCCATCATCGGGACTGATTTCATCGAGATCCTGAAGAAGTTCGAGGGGGACCCGGAGACCGAGTGCATAGTGATGGTCGGGGAGATCGGGGGCAACGCCGAGCAGCGCGCCGCCGAGTACATCCAGAGCGAGATGAGCACGCCAGTCGTGGCATACATCGCTGGCTTCACGGCCCCAGAGGGCAAGACAATGGGACATGCCGGGGCCATCGTTTCTGGTGGCGACTCGACGGCCGAGGCGAAGAGCCAGGCGCTCCAGAAAGCCGGCATCCAGGCGGCAACCAACCCGACAGAGGTTGGGGATCTCGTCGCCAGAACGCTTGGCGTGTAGGAAATTGCACCGTGTATAGGAATCAGAGGCCCCGAAGCAGGGATGCCAGGAAGTCCGCGCAAAGTCACGCGGCCACTGACAAGAGCCTGCTCGGTATCTTCATGGTGTCGAACGTGATCTCGCTGTCAATGCGGCAGTGCTGACCATGGCGCTGCGCGAGATCGAAGGCCCGCCAGGCGCACCCTGGAACCATCAGCTTCACGGACGCGTTGACGTGCTCACCGTCGAGTCGGAAATTCTGGGGGACAATCCGCTCGGAGATCCGGCGCACAGGCCGCTTTACGTATACCTGCAACCCGGCATCGAAGAGGGCGGCGAGTACGCTTCCATCTACGTGATACAGGGCATGACTGGGCAGATCGACATGTGGATGAACCGCTCCGCATTCGAGCCGACCTTGATCGAACGGCTGGACAGAATATTCGACTCGAGCGAATGCCCACCAGCGGTCATCGTGTTCGTGGACGCGTGGACATCGTACGGCGGTTCGCAATTCATCAACTCCGCAGCGACGGGCCGCTACATGGATTACCTCTGTGATGAGGTAGTGCCTTTCGTGGACAGTCGGTATCCTGCCGTTGCGAGCCGGGATCATCGGGGGCTCACGGGCAAATCGAGTGGCGGATACGGGGCGATGGTCGTCCCTATGCTCCGCCCGGATATATTCGGCGGGCTGGCATCACACGCCGGAGACGCCCTCTTCGAATGTTGCTACCAGCCAGAATTTCCGAGCACGGCCCGCATCCTGCGCGACAAGTTCGATGGCTCTTTCGAGGTCTTCTTCGAGAAATTCCGGGCCGCCGAGACGCTGGACTGGAACCTTCATATAGACCCCCTGAACACGTACGCGATGGCTGCGTGTTATTCCCCTGACGGGGAGAACCCTGGCAAAGCCATCCTCCCCTTCGACATCGAGACAGGCAGGCTCATCGAGGATGAGTGGGCACGCTGGCTGGCGTGGGACCCTGTGCGGATGGCGCCCAGGCACGGTGACGCGCTCGCTGGCATGAAGCGCATTTACCTGGACGCGGGGAAGTCAGATGAATGGTTCCTCGATCTCGGGGCGACAGCTTTCGCGAAAGAGCTTGATGAACTCGGGGTGGAATATACGCTCGACCTGTTCGATGGCACGCACGGCGGCATCCAGTACCGTTATTCTGGGGCCATCGCGGAGCTGGCGAGGGCTCTGGCCCCCTGACACGGCTCTCTCCGTAGCGGGAGCCGATTCACCCGTTAAAATCGCGACCGCGGTGAGTTACCATGTCCGGGTGTTTCCTCGGCTCTCGGCTCCAAGATTGATAGTCGTCGCTTTCGCCGGGCTCATCTTGCTCGGGACCGTGCTGCTAAAGATTCCGGCGGCGAACGACGACGTTTCGTGGATGGATGCTTTCTTCGAGTCGGTGAGCGCGGTTACCGTGACGGGCCTCCAGGCCGTGATCCCAGCCAGGGACTTCACGCCCTTCGGGCAGGCGATCCTGGCGGTGCTCATGCAGCTGGGGGGCCTGGGGATCATGACGGCGACGACGGTTGGCGCACTCCTGATCGGCCGCCGCATGGGGTTCAGGGACCTCCTGGTCATTCGTGAGGAGCTCGCGAGCCCGGACTCCCCGCGAAACGTGGCGCGCCTGGTGGGCCAGGTAGCGCTGATAACCCTCCTCGTGGAAACGGTGGGCGCGGTGATCCTCACGATCCGCTTCGCCCTCGAAGGACACGGCCTTGGGTCCCTCGGCCTCGGACTCTTTCACACGGTGGCCGCTTTCTGCAATTCCGGTTTCGACATATTCGAGGAGGGGACCGCTTTCTACGCCGGCGACTGGACGGTCAACCTGACGTTGATGTACCTGATCATAGCCGGCGGCCTCGGGTTCCCGGTACTGGTGAACCTCTATCACTACCGGAGGATACGGCGCCTGACCCTCCAGTCGAAGCTCGTGCTCATAACCACCGCCGTCCTGCTGATGGTCGGAGTGCTGAGCGTGGCGGCCCTGGAATGGACCAACCCCCTGACGCTGGGCGGCGAGCCCCTGGGTACCCGCGTCCTGATGTCCCTCTTTCAGGGGGTGACGCCCAGGACCGCCGGGTTCGCGACCGTGACCTACTCCGACATGCGCGATCCGACGCTCGCCGTGCAGGTCGCGCTGATGTTTATCGGGACCGCTCCCGTCTCCACCGGCGGGGGGATCAAGGTCACCACCCTGGCCCTCGTTTTCTTGATCTTCCTGTCCCAGGTGCGCGGCCACGAAGAGGTCTCGGCCTTCGGGCGCAGGATCCCACGCTCCCTCATCGCGAAGAGCCTCACGGTGCTCTCCCTCTCCGTGCTGCTGGTCTCCAGCGCGGCCCTGGCGCTGATGATCTCCGACGAAGTTCCTTTCTTCACCGCGCTCTTCGAGGTCACCTCGGCCTTCGGCACGGTGGGGCTATCTCTGGGCCCCGGCTACGGGCTCGCTACGGAGCTCGGCGCGTTCGGCAAACTCCTGTTGGCGTTCGTGATGTTCGCGGGTAGGGTGGGACCCATAACCATCGTCGTGGCCCTCAGCGAGCGGAGCAAACCCCGACGGTACACGTATCCGGAGGAGGACATAGCGATAGGATGAGCCGTCAGTTCGTCATAATCGGCCTCGGCCGGCTCGGGACCGCCATGATCGACACCCTCGTCTCCCTCGGCCACGACGTGCTCGGGATAGACCTCGACGAGGACCTGGTTCAGGATCTCGCGGGCAACTACCCCAACGCGCATCTGGTCGCCGCGGACGCCACCGACGATTCGGTCTTGCGGGACCTGAACGTCGCCAACTTCGACGGCGCGGCGGTCGTGATCGGGGAGGCCATGGAGGCCGGCATCCTGGCGACGGCGAACCTCAAGGAGCTGGGCGTGCCGTTCGTCGCCGCGCGCGCGACCAGCGGGCTGCACGGCCGGGTGCTGGAGAAGATCGGCGCGGACCGGATCATAGAGCCCGAGAAGGAGATGGGGGCGCAGTTGGCCCGGACGATAGCCTCCCCCGTCGTTTTGGATTACGTGGACCTCGGGGAGGACGAAGCCCTGATCGAATCAGAGGTCCCCGAAGAGTGGATGGGCAAGAGCCTGACCGAGCTGGCGCTCTCCCGCAAGAGCGGCCTGACGATTCTGGCGGTCAAGCCGAAGGGCCGGGCAGGCACCATCCCGAAGGGAGATACCGTCCTGAACGAAGGAGACGTAATCGTGGTCGGGGGGTCCAAGAAAAACCTGGACAAGTCCAAACTCCTCAACCCAAAGGGCAGATAAAGGGGACCGGCAGTGCGAACCGTGATCATCGGCGCCGGGGAGGTGGGCTTCAACACCGCCAGGATGCTCTCCGAAGAAGGGCACGATGTCGTACTCATCGAACAGGACGAGGCGCTCGTGGAACGGGCGGCCGAGCAGCTCGACGCCCTGGTGATCCGCGGCAACGGGGCCAGCCCGAGGCTGCTGGCGGAGGCCGGGATCGAGAGGTCCGACCTGTTGATAGCCGCGAGCAGCTCGGACGAGGCGAACATCATCGCCTGCCTTGCGGCGAAGGCCCAGGAGGTGCCGCGCACCGTCGCCCGAATCCACAACCCCGACTACTACGACACCCGAGAGCCATTCGCGCAAAACATGCTGGGGATCGACTTCGTCATCCACACCGAGCAGATGGCGGCGCAGGAGATCAAAGCGTCCCTGCTGGTGCCTGGGGCGATCAACGTGGACACCTTCGCCGAAGGCAGCATAGAGGTCGCGGAAGTGATACTGAACGAGGGCTCCCCGGCCGTGGGTCTGGCGCTCAGGGACGTGAGGCTGCCCTCGGGCAGCCTCATGGTCGGGGTGGTGAGGCGCGGTGAGGCGCTCGTGCCCCGTGGAGGAACCGTGCTGGAGCACCGTGACCACGTCCTGCTCATCAGCGGCCGCCGACGCATCTCCGAGGCGGTCAAGGCCGTAGCCACCGACACTGCGCCGGTCAAGGACGTGACGATATACGGGGGCGGGCGCATCGGGTTGCGGCTGGCCCTGGCTCTGGAGAAGATCGGCATGTCGGTGCGGGTGATCGAGAGGGACGAAGCCCGAGCCCGTTACGTGGCCTCCCAGCTCCGGAAGGGATTCGTGCTGCACGACGAGGGCATCTCCCGGGACTTCCTGCTCCAGGAACGGGTGGACCGCACCGACGCCTTCGTCGCCGTCACCGGCGACGACCGGGCGAACTTGCTGGCCGCGATGTACGCCCGCCAGCTCGGCGCCCGGACCACGATCGCGGGCGTCAGCAGGGGAGAGTTCGCGCCGCTCGCCGACGCCCTGGGGGTCGACCTGACGATCTCACCCCGGATGCTGGCCGCCGAAGCCATACTCCGGTTCGTGCGAAAGGGGGACATCATAAACGTAACCCTCCTGGAGAGCGGCGCGGAGATGATCGAGCTGCGAGTCCCCGAGAAGTGCCGGGTCGCCGGCAGACCGCTCTCCGAGGTGGGGTTCCCCGAAGGGGCGCTCGTCGGGGCGCTCTTGCGTAACGGAGAAGTCATCATCCCCACCGGCAAAGAGACGCTCAGGCCCGGAGACGACGCGGTCGTCTTCACCGTCGAGGACGCCGTGGACGAAGTGGAGCGCGTCTTTGCGCCCTGACCGGTGAACGCGAGGGTCATCATCCGCGTCAACGCGGGCGTGGTCCTGGCCATCGGGTTCGCGCTGCTCGTACCGCTGGCGCTCTCGCTGCTCTACAGCGACGGCTCGTGGAAGAGCTTCCTGATACCGGCCGCGGGGATGATCGCGACCGGGGCCATGGCGGTGAGGGCGACCGGCCCCCTGGGCCGCAGGGCGGAATACGTCTCCAACCGGGACGTGTACCTCTCGGTGACCCTGGCCTGGACGCTCGCGGCCGTCGTCGGCGGGGTGCCTTTCCTGATCGAGGGCACTTTCGGTAGCCTGCTGGATTCCACCTT
>JACDAR010000256.1 GCA_013695335.1 Rubrobacter sp. | reverse complement strand
TCACCCACGAAGAATAATCGAAGGTGACCGCCTTCCCAATAGCGATGTTTCGGCGTTTCCCTGAAACTTTAGAAAGGTTCCGGCGTATGTATGTGTAGTAAAATAGCGTTCAATACAAGAAGTCCGTTAGGAGGGACAGTAAGTGGGATTCGGCGGTTATCTGGTGGTAATGATTCTTGGTGCTCTCATCTCGGGGGCTGCGGCTTTATGGGTGCGAACTTCGTACTCCAAGTACTCCAAGAAGATGAGCAACAGCGGCCTAACAGGGGCGCAGACGGCGCGCATGATCCTGGACCGCAACAACCTGACGGACGTGAGGGTCGAGCCGATTGCAGGAAAACTGACCGACCACTACGATCCGCGCAGCAAGGTGGTCAGGCTCTCGGAGGATAACTTCAAGGGCAGCTCCATCGCGGGGGTGAGTGTGGCGGCCCACGAGGTCGGGCACGCGATTCAGGATGCCAGCGGATACGCGCCGATGAAGCTGCGATCCGGCATCTTCCCGGTAGTCAACTTCGCCGGGCAGCTATGGTTCCCGCTGTTCTTCCTGGCGATCATCATGGGCGTAAGCTCGACAATAGGCAGCCTCTTCATCCAGCTAGCCGTGATCGCCTTCGCCGCAATCCTGGTGTTCCACGTTGTGACGCTGCCTGTGGAGATCAACGCTTCCACCCGCGCCTACGGCCTGTTGACGCGCTACGGCGTCCTCTCGCACGGTGAGGCCGGCGGCACGAAGCGCGTGCTGACGGCGGCTGCCTTTACGTACATCGCGGCGGCCCTAACCTCGCTGCTGACGCTGCTTTACCTGATCCTTCTGAGCCGCGACTAGCACAAATAGCCACTGGAATTCCGGGGCGGGGCCATACGGCTCCGCCCTTTTCTCGTTCTGGATTTCGTCCGCGCATCGTGGTGCGACAGGTTGTAGAATAGCCGGGTCGTGGAAGAGGTACACCGTATAACCAAGCGCAAACGGAGGGTGCGGAGCGTAGGCGAGCCGCACCCGTGGGAGCCCCGTCACATGAAGCTGGCGGGGATGCGCTTCGCCGAGGCTGCGGGAGATCCCGTCGGCCGCCGCAACCTGACGCTCGGCGTCATCAAGCACCTCTGGCGCTCGCCGGTTCCGTTCGTGGGCTTCTATCCGCCTGAGGGCGTACAGGTGACCAAGGATCGCGCCTATTTTCCTGCATCCCCGCGACAGATAGACGACACCGATTACCTGTCAGGCGTCGAGGCGCACAAGGGAACCTACGCCCAGGATCTGCGGGATTGCATGGTTCCGGCGGGCAACCTTCCGGGTTACTTCGACGTGCCGACCGACGAAGGCTGGCGGCTGTTCGTGGATCTCCCCGGCAGGAGGTTGGAACTCGGGGATGCGTGGGGGATGGTCACCGCGCGACGGGTGGTGGGCGATCTCGCGCCTTTCGTGTGGGCCTATCGTCACTGCGATTTCTGCATAGTGACGATATACGACAAGGACACCGACGCGTTGCGGGACGACCTTCTCTTCGTTGCCAAGCGCGAGGGCGTCGAGCTTCGCTGGGGCCGCACGGCAGCCTGAAAGTCCCTGGAACACATCCCCTGACAAACGCATCGCAATACGCGTTATCGGCGGTTGCGTCTCGGGTATAATGCATGGCAGCCTGGCCGGGTAAGGATGCAACAAGGTCAGGCTGAGGCATCGAGAAGGATGAATTAGTGGAGAGGCGGGCAATGTAGATGCTTTACGGTCATGATACCGGGGGGTTTGCAACCACCACCGCCCCGGAGGGGTTTGATCTCGGGGATTTCGAGGAGGTGGGGCTGAAGTCGGTCGAGCGCCGCTTCGGGCCGAAGGACATGATCTTCGCCCCTGGAGATCCCGACGACCAACTTTACTTCGTACTCTCCGGCGCGATCCGACTGTACAAGATCTACGGCGACTACAAAGAGGCCACCACCGCGCTACTCAAGGAAGGCGGCGTGTTCGGCAAGCTCTCCCTGGTCGAGGGACGCTGGCAGGACGTGTTTGCCGAGGCCGTGACCGAGACCCGTGTCGCCAGCATCCAGAAAGCATCCATCGAGAGCGTGGTGAAGAGCCGCCCCGAGTTCGCCCTCAAACTGTTCTCCTCCTTCTCCGAACGCTTGCGGCAGTCCGACGAGGTAATAGAGAGCCTCCTTCACCGCGAGGTATCCACCCGTCTGGCCACGCTGCTTCTCAACCTCGGCGATCGTTTCGGGAGCCAGGAGAATGGCTCCGGAACCGTTCTCGAAGTGCGCCTGACGCACCAGGATCTGGCGAACATGATCGCCTCCACCCGCGAAGCGGTATCCAAGGTGATGAGCGAGTTCCAGCGCGACGGTCACATCGAGACCCGCAATCGCAGAATCGCCATCCTGGACCGCAGTTCTTTGATGGAGCAAGCCTCCATCCAGGCCGGCCTCTCCGTGGACGGGCAGATCCGGATCTGAAAATACCGCTCCCCATGCATCCTGGACTGATCGGCGTCAGGTAAGAGGTCTAATCGCGCTCCGCAGCGTTCAGTTCATGGCGCCAGAGTAGCTCGGATCTCCCGTTCTCGAACAGTACCTCCAGGGCCAGGTAAGTAGACTTGCCGTAGCGACGCTTTATCGTGCCGACGAGTCCGCGCAACGCGGGTCTCCTGTGATCATCGCTTATCCGTACTCTCATGCCGGGCCGAGCTTCCTCCGAGGTCACGAATTCCGCCCCTCGGGAACCCTCTTTACCGTGGAAGTCTCCGTTCCATACACGCCTTCTTTTCGAGGACTTTCAGCCGGAGGTCCGTAAGTCCGGTCGTACCAATCCTCCAACGTGTTGGCGCGAATTGCGGCCTCCCACAGCGCGGCATAGATATGCGCGGACGCTGGTTGCGCCGGATCGTCCTCGGCCATCAACGTGAAGGCTCGATCCAGTAGCTCGACTACCTCTTTGGCCTTCTTTAATGCTTCCTGAGCCTCTCTGTGTCTATTGCCGGGCACGCCGCCCCTCACCCTGAGAGACTCAAACATCGGCCTCGACCTGCCAATGGAAATCCAGTTGCCGCTCCACTTCCGAAAGCTGAGCAAAGTCCAGCGGTTTGTGGATGTAGCCGTCAGCGACCAGCCCGTGC
Source organism: Rubrobacter sp. (assembly GCA_013695335.1). Lineage (GTDB taxonomy): Bacteria > Actinomycetota > Rubrobacteria > Rubrobacterales > Rubrobacteraceae > JACDGB01. Next base: position 9,165 of record JACDAR010000256.1, on the reverse strand, counting down.
CCGTCGAGTGTGTTTAGTTCCTCTTTTTCGGCGAAGAGGAAGACCGGAAGGCCCTTCGTCCGCGCGCTAGCCCTTATGCGCCTCAGGACGTCCAGGCCGTTCAGCCGGGGCATCGTCAGATCCAACAGAACCATCTCCGGCATGGAATCCGTGTCCCTTCCGGCGTAATATCCCACGCCGAAAAGGTAATCCAGGGCTTCGACACCATCTCGCACCACCACTATCCGGTTCCTGATACTGGCCCTCTCGAAGACACGCAGCGTGAGAACCACGTCGTCGGGGTTGTCCTCCGCCAAAAGAATGGGCTGATCATTCATGCCATTCCTGCTTCCTCCATTTTCCCGGACTCACAAAGCGCCAGGGACTAGACACCGGCTTGGTTCCGAGTTCTCCGGCTTCGATCCGTCTGCTCCACGAGCCACCTCCTTAGCCTTCGAGAGCGCACAGCGCCATCTCGACCACGACCTTTTGTGCAAGGAAATATCCTGCAAGTAATAGGGCTGGCTCGACGCTTTACGAATGCGTTCGTCCTCCGCCTTTCGAGCTTCTAACATGGCTTTCATCTAGGCTTCCAGCTCGAACGTCTCGTGGCGGTTTTTGCCGTTGCTCTTTGCCCGGTACAGGGCGCCATCCGCCTTCCGGAGCAGGTTCTCGGGGCGGTCCTCGCGGGCGATGCCGATACTGGCCGTGATCCACACCTCGGTATCTCCGAGGACGCATGGCTCCCGCAGCCTCTGTAGTACCCGTTCCGCCAGTTCGGTCAGGTCGTCCATGCTTGCGTCGTCCTGGAGCAGCACCGCGAACTCGTCCCCACCGAGGCGCGCGATGGTGTCTTCGGTACGCAGCAGAGCTTTCAGCCTGTCCGCCACCTCGATGAGCAGCAGATCTCCCGAGCAATGGCCGAGACCATCGTTGACGAGCTTGAATTCGTCGAGATCCACGAAGAAAACTGCGACGCTCTTCCCGTGCCGCTGCGCATACGCGAGGACTCGCTCCAGGTTCTCCCCGAACAAAGCCCTGTTCGCAAGCCCGGTGAGCGGGTCGTGGGAAGCCCTGTGTATCAGTTCTTCCTCGAAAGCCTTAAGTCGGGTGATGTCCTGGATCTGGACGACGAAGTACGGAGGGTTCCCGTCCAGGCCGCGCACCAGCGCCACGTCGAGCGAGACCCACACCAACCGTCCCTCCCTGTGCAGGTAACGTTTCTCGACCCGGTAGGCGTGAATGTCGCCGTCAAGCAACTGCCGTGAGAGGCCCGAGTCGTTCTCACGGTCGTCCGGACAGGCGAGATCCCACAGGGTTCTGGCGCGCAGTTCCCGCACCGTGTAACCGACGATCTCGCACAGAGCCTCATTGGACCGCAGCATCCGCCCACCGAGGTCCACCAGGGCCATCCCGTTAGGAGCGCGCTCAAAAGCATCCTCGAACTGCCTCTCTGTCGCCGCTAGCTTCTCGTCCGACCGTCCGAGCGTCGCACCGTCCCGGCTTTCGAACAAACGCTTTCTCGCGCCCGAGTTGCCGATCTGGTTGCTGATGAGATCTTCCATGCGTTGCTAGAGTTCCTCCTCATTACACAACCGCACCACGGGCCGCCCGTCAACTTCCGCGGACCCGCCACACTGTCCGGAATTCTTCCAGATAAAGGTACGAGGCCGCTTCCCGCGCTCAACCAAGAATCTCCCGCCCGCGGATGTATGGCTCCGCGCCCGGCTCGTCTTCCAGGAACCTCGCAAGTTCCCGTCTCGTGTCTTTCAGGAGATCCCGAGCGTCCCCGCGCGCCGCTCATCCTCGGCCTGGGAGATCGCCCGATCCAACATCTCCATGACCTTCTCCAGCGACCGCTGACGCTCTTGCCTGGCCTTCGGCAGCATATCCTCAACCTCTGGGGTTCTCATTGCCAAATGGGGAGGATCGGCCCCTTCCACCGAAGTGAAAGCCAAACGCCGATCCCCCGAGCTTGCTCCCTTCCCTTTCCCCAAAAGCCAACCGTACCCCTCAAAGTATCAACACCTCAAGGAACACGATCCTCCATGAAGCCAGCCTCAACATACTTTCACCCATTAGCACCGAGAGCGTCGTATACCAGGATACAAATGCTACGAGCTTGCGGATGTGAGGTACAATCCAATTGCACATCAGATATGTTTTGCGGACTCGGGCCGACTCCTTTCCTTAGCACAGAGAGGCCATCAAGTTGCGTTTCTGTGAGAAGAGAGGAACGGCAAAATATGCCGATGTCCCTGGAAGAACAGATTCATCTACTCTCGATGGTGGATATCCTCGGGCCGCTTCCGCCGGAGGAGTTGGAGGAACTGGCACGGCGGACCCCGGACACATACCTCGATGAGGGGGAGATCCTCTATAGTCCCCAGGAGGCGGGCGAGAAGCTGTTCATACTCCAAAAGGGGAGGTTGCAGGTCTACGAGATAAGCTCCGACGGTCGGGAGATCACCCTCTCCGTGGTGGAAGACGGGAACGTATTCGGGGAGATGTCTCTGAGCGGCCAGAGCCTTCAAGGGGTGTACGTGAGGGCCCTTGCGCCCTCCTTCGTGTGTTCGCTCAGGCTCCCGGACTTCGAGCGTTTGATCCTGAGGAACCCGCAGGTGGGCTTGAGGCTGGTGAGGGTGCTCGCCGGGAGGCTGCGCCAGTCCGAGGTACGCATGGCGGATCTCGTCCAGAAGGAAGTCCCCGCGCGCCTTGCGACCCTGATCATGACGCTCATGGACAGCGAGGGTTTGGTCAGCGGCGAAAGCTACAGGATAACCACCCGCTACACCCACGAGCAGCTAGCCAGCATGATCGGCGCGAGGCGTGTGGCGGTGAGCCGGGCCTTCTCTCATCTCAAGAAACAGGGGGTGGTCGAGTTCAAACACCGCTACATCCACATCATGGATATGGATGCTCTCAGAGAAGCCTCCCAAGCCGAAGCCACCTCCCAAGCCGAAGCCAGCTAGATAGAGGGACCGCACGTTTGACAGTCAGGGCTACAAGGTTTCCTGTCAGTCTTGGCGGCTGACCTCGGCGCGTAAAACCACCCCGATATCCAGAAGATCATCCGCAATCGGCTCGAAACCACCGGCGCGATCCCGCGCCGCAAGGCATGCAGTGCTCAGTTTTGTTCTCGCTGACACCTGAATGCTGATGGTGGAATATCTCGACTCGAAACCCCTGACCCGTCCCGGCGGCGAGCAGCGCTACGGTAGCGGGTTCGCTTTGCGCTGAGTCCACAATTCCTCGAAACTTTTGGAGGTGGGCGGCGTATACTCGTTATGGTATGGAGTACACATCTACGGTGGCGCTAGGCGGATGGAGGCAGCGGCTCAGGGGGCTGTCTGTCCGGCGGGAGACGCTGGAAGACAACGACCTGGTCGCCAGAACCCTGGACGGGGACGTGCGTTCCTACGAAGAGCTCGTGCGCCGATACGAGCGGTTGGTCGGGCGGGTTCTATATTCTTATGCGCGGCGTGAGATCTCGGTCGAGGATCTGGTGCAGGAAACCTTCCTGCGCGCCTACGACCGGCTGGAGACGTTCAACCCGGACTACAGATTCAAAACCTGGCTGCTGGCGATAGCGAACAACCTCGGGGTGGATACGCTGCGCCGCCGCAGGGAGACAGTGGAGTTCAACCCGGAGATCCACGCTTCCACGTCTGGAGGGCCTGAGGCCGAGGCGGTGGAGGCGGATCGCTCGCGCAGCATCCAGGAGGCAGTCGGGAAGCTGCCTGAGATATACGGAGTTCCCCTCGTGCTGCGCTACTCTGAGGAGATGAGCTACGCTGAGATCGCCGAGGTTCTCGGCGTCACGATCCCTGCTGTGAAGAGTCGGCTCTTCCGGGCACGTAACATGCTTGCCGGAAGGCTCGAAGTTGACGAAGAGGCAGTATGAGCCTGTCGCATGACCGCAGCCGCGAGTGCGATCATGAGGCGGTCTTCGAGTTCGTGGACGGCGGCCTCGGCCAGGCCCGGCGGCATGAAGTGCGGGAGCACCTCGACGCCTGTCACGGTTGCGGGGAGATCTACCGGCGTGAGATGGGCCTGAGCCGGTCGCTTTGCTCTATGGAGTATGCTGAATTCGGGCACGGCTCGGTCTCGCGCAGCGTGGCTATGGCGCTGCCGACCCGCCGTATGCGGGCGCGCTTCTTGTGGGCGCTGCTCTCCGTGGCGTTGCTTGCCGTCTCGCTGCTCGCCCTCGAACTGTATCAGTCAGGGCCTGTGGGGCCTGTCGTGGATACCCTTGGTGTGTTCTGGGGGTTCGTGACCGGGACATCCGACGTGGTGAGGGCCGTATTCGCGGCAGTTGGTTCGGCGCTCCTGATCGCACTTGGTTTGGGTGCGGTTTTTGATCTCCTGGTTGCGGCGGCGGTAGTTACCGCCGTCCGCCGTTCCCGCCGGGCATGAACCCTGCAATGCCGATGTCCACCCGGACCCCAGTCCGCTCATTCCTCCTGCTCTCAGTTGTCCTGACTTGCATGGTGATGTTGCTTTCAGCGCCGCCCGCGTACGCCCAGCGTCACGCCATCGGGTCCATAGTCGTGCCATCTGGTGTGACCGCGCCGGACGTTTCGACAGCCGTGGGCGATGTGACGGTCGATGGGGCAGTCGAAGGCGACGTGGAGACCGGACGCGGCAACATCTTGTTGAACGGACCAGTTGGCGGCGACGTGAGGTCCACGCTCGGGAACTTGGACGTGAACGCCCCGGTGAACGGAGACATTGATGCCGAGGTTGGGAACGTTAGCATCGACTCCGAGGTTGATGGTGACATAGACGTTGGCAACGGAGATGTGATCCTGGGTCCCCACGCCTTCGTCGAAGGCGACGTTGAGTGTGGGAACGGCAGGATCATAGGCAACGGGAACGCCGTGCAGGGTAACGTGACAGCCGGCATGGCCTCTGGCCTGGATAGTTTTGGCGGGGGACCACACGGGCCTGGCATCCTGGGTTTTCTTGGCTGGCTGCTGCTTACGCTGGTTTTCATGGCGTGTACGGTGCTGGTCTCCGTGATGGCCCCTGGCACGCTCAACTCGGTGACGCGGAGTCTGGAGCGGTCTCCAGGACGGTCGTTTCTCTTCGGTGTAGTTTCCCTGCCCGTTGCAGTCATCCTCGGCCTGGTGCTTGGGATTTCGGTGGTCGGCATCCCCGTGCTGATAATCCTCGCGCCCGCCTACCTGGCTTTCGTGTTCTTCGGGGCGCTGGCCGTGGCGTTCTTTGTAGGGCGCAAGGCCCTGCTCGTAACCGGGCGCCACAGGGGCGGCAACGCCCTGGCCGCCGTGGTGGGGGCCATAGCATTCTCCGCCATCTCCCTCATCCCCTTCGTCGGAGACCTTGTGATGTACGCGCTCGCCTTGCTGGGGGCAGGCGCTACCATCGTGGCGCTCATGAACCGGCGTCGATCCCGCCTCGACTACGAGCCCTACGCCTCCTACTACGGGCCGTACTCGGGCGCCCGGCGCGACGCCTGAGCGGCACACGAAGGTAATCGGGTCCTGTACGTCGGTACAGGATGAAAACCGTACGTGTTGCCGGTGACGCGGACACGGTCCCATCCGGTAGACTCAGCGTGGACAGAGGACATCTCGCGGGGGAGGTAATCACCGTGACTACGGAGACGGGGACCGACGGCTTCGCGCGGGCCGCCAGCCTGGAGGAAGTGCGAAAGAACGGGCGCCTGGCGGTGCGGGTCGGCGGACATTCGTTGGCGCTTTTCCTCGCGGGCGGGAAAGTGTACGCGGTGGACATCCGCTGTCCGCACATGGGCTTCCCGCTTGACCGGGGGACGGTGGACGACGGCATCCTGACCTGCCACTGGCACCACGCGCGCTTCGACCTGGAGTCCGGCGGCACGTTCGACCAGTTCGCCGATGACGCGAGGGTGTTCCCGGCGGAGGTCCGGGACGGCGAGGTGTGGGTTGACCTGGCGCCGCGCGGGGACTGGAGGGAGTACCGGCTGGGACGCCTCCGGGACGGGCTGGAGCGCAACATCTCGCTGGTGACGGCGAAGTCCGTGATCTCGCTTCTCGACGGCGGCGAAGACCCCGCCGGATCGTTCCGCGACGGCCTGCTCTTCGGCGTGCGCTACAGGCGGGGTGGCTGGGGGCAGGGGCTCACCATGCACACCTGCATGATGAACCTGCTTCCGAGCCTGAGTCCCGAGGACCGTCCCCGCGCCCTCTTCCACGGGCTTTCGGCCGTCGCCCGCGACAGCGACGGGATGCCGCCACGCTTTGTCCTGAATCCACTCCCGGATAACGACGTGGACGTTCCTACCCTCAAACGCTGGTTCCGCCGGTTCGTCGAAGTACGCGACGCCGAGGGCGCCGAGCGCTGCATCATCTCCGCAGTGCATTCCGGCGCGGGTCGGCGGTCGCTCGCCGACATGCTCTTCGCCGCCGCCACGGACCACCGCTACATAGACATCGGGCATCCGCTCGACTTCACCAACAAAGCCTTCGAAGCCCTGGACGCAGCGGGCTGGGAGCACGCGGACGTGGTCCTCGGCAGCCTGGCGGGCGGTTACGCGGGCGCCAGAAGGATGGAGGAGTCGAACTCCTGGCGCAACCCGGTGGACCTGATCGAGAGACTCTACGCCTCCTTCGAAGAGCTTCCAGACGCCCTCGAAACCGGCAGAGAGCGCCGCGGAACGTGGAGGGGGGACGAGGGCCTGATCCCGGTTCTTCTCGGAGAAGATCCGCATGCCATAGCGGGCGCACTCCTCGCGGCCTTGCGAGAGGGCGCGGGCGAAGAGGAGCTGGCCGGCGCCGTCGTCCACGCGGCGGCGCTGCGCATCGCCCGCTTCCACACCAGCAACGAGTTCGGGGACTGGGACACCGCCCTGCACACCTTCACGTTCGCCAACGCGGTACAGGGAGGACTGCGGCGGGCGCCGTCGCGGGAGCTTCTGCGCGGCGTCTTCGATGCGGCGATGAGCGTGTACCTGGACCGGTTCCTCAACGTGCCTCCCGCGCGGTTGCCGGAACCCGGCGGGGAAGGCCAGCGACCGGAGGCCCTGCTCGAAGAGCTTCCCGACCTCCTCGACCGCCAGCAGCGGGTCAACGAGGCGGGAAGCGCGGCGGCGCGCTATCTCTACGCCGGCGGGGATCCCGGCCCGCTGCTCTCTACCCTGGGCGGGCTGCTGCTGCGTGAGGACCGCGACTTCCACACCATGCAGGCCGTCGAGGCGGCCTTCCGGCAGCACGCGCTGTCGAACGGCTCGCCCGCTGGAGTGCACGCCCTGATCGCCGCGGCTCGTTACCTGGCCGCCCACTCTCCAACGGTGCGCTCCCAGGGCCAGACCTACGATATCGCGCGCCGTCTCTCACGGGGTGAGCGCATCCACGAAGAAGCCTGATAGAGCGGCTCAGTCGTTTCGCTTCAGGGCTTCATGCTCTTCCGGGAGCATGGCGAATACCAGGGTGTTCTTCAACCCGCCGTCCGGGGAACGCTCGAAGTTGCGCAGCTCACCTTCCACCCTGAACCCTGCGCGTTCGGCCACGCGCACACTGCTATGGTTCAGGGAGTCGCAACGTATCTCCACCCTTCCGGCGCCGAGGGAATCGAATGCGAAGGCTGTGATGCCCCGCACCGCCTCTGTAATATAGCCTTGCCCGGTGAACGACGTGCGGCACCAGTAGCCGATCTCGACCCTCGGCACCGACCAGTCTATGCGGTGCAGTCCGCTACTTCCGACCAGGGTGTCGGTTCCTTTCAGGAATAGGTGCATTCGCAGGTCGGAACGCTCCAGGAACTTCACCCACCCGCGGCGCGCGCTTTCTTCCGAGTCTTCGACGGTTTCGTGGGCTTCAACCCAGGGCATCCAGGGTCTCAGTTCTTCGTGGGATTCCTTGACGGCGGCGAACAGCTCGGGTCCGTCGCCTGGAAGCGGGCAGCGGATCAGGAGCCGCTCTGTCTCGAAACGGTCTGGGAAGTCACGGAGGATGGGACGGTTCGAGAATTCCATGGTAGGCTAATTGAAACACATCGACTTTCGGGCAGCCGTTTGTCCAGGGCGCCTGACTGCGGGCACACCGTGTATACGGGGCATGAACCCTTCATCGACGTTTTCTGGACCGGCGGCCAAAGACGATCTTGACGCGTCCGGGTATTCTCCCTGGTGACGGGTACTTGACACGGTTTGTACGTCGGGGTTACAGTCTCGCGAATAGATTTGACGTGTAAACCTAGAAAGCTGTGAAGAATTATCTGTAGAAACTGACCGGGACGATCCTCCCGAGACACCCGCCGTGTCGGCGGGTCTTCCCGAAGAGAAGGGTATCGCGGCAAGCATGTGCCTGGGGTGACATCTGGGGTCAGTATGCGTGCGTATACCAGTTGTGCGGCAAAAGTGTACAATTCCGGCGCGTAAAGCGCGGGGGAAAGAAAGGAGAATTCATGAGAAAGGAGAATTCATGAGAACTACCGGGAACACCGGGAACATTGCGTCGGGTAAGGAGTTGCGGGACGAGATCCGGCGACTAACCCGCCGGGACTTTTTGAAGATCAGCGGTACTGGGCTAGCCGGGGCGGCCATGCTGACGGTGCCCGGTTGTGGGGTCTTCGGCGGTAGTGGCGGTAGTGGCGGTGGCGGTGGCGGTGGTGGAAGCAGCAAGGCCATCGCCATCAACCTGGAGCAGACTATCCGGGATCTGGACTCCGCGGTAACCACGGACTCCGTCTCCACAGAGGTACTCCTGAACGTGATGTCTGGCCTGTACAGGCTGGATGTGAACACCAGACCAGTCCCGGATATGGCGGAAAGCGTGGACATCAGCGAGGACGGGCTCGACTACACGTTCACCCTGCGCGACGGGATCAAGTGGACGAACGGGGACCCGGTTACGTCCGAAGACTTCAAGTACGCCTGGCTCAGGGCTCTAGACCCCGATACCGGAAGCCAGTACGCTTACATCATCACCACGTTCGTGAAGGGCGCGGCCGAATACAACACGGGCAAGGGCAGCGCCGGCGACATTGCCGTCGAGACCCCTGATGACAAGACGCTGAAGGTGACGTTGTTAGCACCGGCTCCTTACTGGCTGGGTCTCACGTCCTTCTTCACCTATTTGCCGCAGAACCAGAAGTTCGTGGAGTCCAAAGGTGATAAGTACGCCCTCAGCCCGGATGCGCTGATCTACAACGGTCCCTTCAAGATGACCGAGTTCAACCCGACCA
>JACDAR010000254.1 GCA_013695335.1 Rubrobacter sp. | reverse complement strand
AGCTCCTTGTAGCGCTGGAGGATGTTCTTGACCTGCTGGGCCACCTGGTAGTGCTCGTCGCCCACGACCGACGGGTCGAGGATCGAGGAGTTCGAGGACAGCGGGTCCACCGCCGGGAAGATGGCCTGCTCCGTGAGAGCCCGCGAGAGCGACACCGTCGAGTCGAGGTGGGCGAACACCGTGAACGGCGCCGGATCGGTGAAGTCGTCCGCAGGGACGTAGACCGCCTGGAAGCTGGTGATCGAACCGTTCTTGGTCGAGGTGATCCGCTCCTGAAGGGTCCCCATCTCGGTGGCGAGCGTGGGCTGGTAGCCGACCTCCGAGGGCATCCGGCCCATGAGCGCGGAGACCTCGTTGCCGGCCTGGGCGAAACGGAAGATGTTGTCCAGGAAGAAGAGCACGTCCTGGCCCCGCTCGTCCCTGAAGTACTCGGCGACGGTGACCCCCGTAAGGCCCACCCTGAAGCGGGCGCCGGGCGGCTCGTTCATCTGTCCAAAGACGAGGGCCGTATTCTTGAGGACGCCGGCTTCCTCCATCTCCTGGTACAGGTCGGTGCCCTCGCGGGTGCGCTCCCCCACCCCGGCGAACACCGAGGTGCCCTCGTACTGGAGGGCGATGTTGTTGATGAGCTCGGTGATGAGCACGGTCTTGCCAACGCCTGCGCCCCCGAACAGCCCGACCTTGCCGCCCCTTCGCACGGGACACAGGAGGTCCATGACCTTGATGCCCGAGACGAACTGCTCGGCCTGCGTGGTGAGGTCCTCGAACTTCGGCGAGGGGCGGTGAATCGGCCAGTGGTCATCGGCCTCGACCGGGCCCAACTCGTCCACCGGTTCGCCGAGAACATCCAGCACACGGCCGAGGACCGCGTCGCCAACCGGCACCGCAATGGGCTGGCCTGTGTCCTGCACCTCGAGGCCGCGCTGCAGACCGTCGGTGGAGGACATGGCGACCGTGCGCACCATGTCGTCCCCGAGGAGTTGCTGAACCTCCAGGGTCAGGGTGCCTTCCTCACCCTCTTCCGTCTGAAGCGGAACGGTGACGGCGTTGTAGATTTCCGGTATCTCGTCCGGCGGGAACCGGACGTCCACGACCGGCCCCTTCACCTCGATGACCCGACCGACTCCGCCCTGCTCGGACTGATCACCGTTCCTCGCGCCGTCTTCTCTCGCTCCGCCGTTCTCCGTCATAAGGTTCCTCCTCTAGCCCGATGAGAGGGCCTCGGCCCCGCTCACGATCTCAAGTATTTCCTGCGTGATCTGGGCCTGCCGCGCCTTGTTCATCTGCAGCGTCAGGGTATCAACCAGCTCGTTGGCGTTGTCCGTGGCGTTCTTCATGGCCGTCATCCTGGCGCCGTGCTCGCCGGCCGCGCCTTCGATAAGCGCCTGCCAGACCATCGTCTCCACGTACTTCGGGACGAGTCGCTCCAGGATATCGTCCGCATCCTCCACGAACTCGAACGGGTTGCCGGAATCCTCCTCGTCTTCCTCGTCGTCTGATTCGGTGGCGATTGGCAGGAGGCGGGTGACGACCGGCTGCTGCACGGCGGCGTTCACGAAGCGGTTGTAGATCAGGTACACCTCGTCTGCCTCTTCGTCCTGGAAGAGCCCGGTGAGCCGGCGACCGATTTCACGCGCCTTCTCGTACGTCGGGGTGTCGGAGAAGCCGCTGTATTCCTCCGCGAGCCTGATCCGGCGGAACCGGAAGAACGAGATGCCCTTCCTGCCGCCCGCCACCTGCACTAGATCCGCGTTCTGCTCCTGCCGGAAGCGCGTGGTCTGCCGCAGAACCTGGGCGTTGAACCCGCCCGCGAGGCCCCGATCGGAGGTAAGGGTGGCTACCGCGACGGTGGAGACGTTCTCGCGTCCAACCATCAGCGGGCTGTTGCTGTTCGACTTGGAGGCGATGTCGCGCATCATCTCCTCCATGTTCTCGGCGTAGGGACGGGCCTTCTTCACCCTGGCCTCGGCCCTGCGAAACTTCACCGCCGAGACGGCCTGCAGGGCGTCCGTGACCTTGGAGATGTTCTGGATCGAGCCTATCTGGCGCTTGAGGTCCCTGAGCGATGCCAACTTCTAGCTCTCGCTCCCCGAACCGTTCTCCGAGTCCGAGTCGTCTGACTCGTCTTCGTCGCCCGCACCGATGCTCACGGAGACCCCCGACTCCGACGGCTCGTAGTTCTCGTTGAAGCTTTCGATGGCGTCTTCGAGCTTTTCGGCGGTCTCGTCGGAGAGTTCCCTGGAGTCGCGGATGTCTTCGAGCAACTCGCCTTGGGAGTCGCGCAGGTAGTCGCGGAGCTGGGCCTCGTAATCCGGCACGTTCTCCGTCTCCACGTCTGAGAGCATCCCCTGGGTGGCGGCGTAGATCATCGCGACCTGTTCCTCCACGGGCATCGGGGATCGCTCGCCCTGCTTGAGGATGGCCGTAAGGCGCTCGCCGCGGGCCAGGGTCTCCTGGGTGGCCTTGTCCAGGTCGCTTCCGAACTGGGCGAAGCTCTCCAGCTCGCGGTACTGCGAGAGGTCCAGCTTCAGGGTGCCCGCGACCGTCTTCATGGCTTTGATCTGGGCCTTGGAACCGACGCGGCTCACCGAGTTGCCAACGTCGATGGCGGGCCGTTGGTTGGAGTTGAACAGGTCTGTGTCCAGGAAGATCTGTCCGTCCGTAATAGAGATGATGTTGGTCGGGATGTAAGCCGAGATGTCCCCAGCCTTGGTCTCCACTACCGGCAGCGCCGTTAGCGAACCGCCGCCGTGGTCGTCGGACATCCTGGCGGCACGCTCCAGCAGGCGCGAGTGCAGGTAGAAGATGTCGCCGGGATAGGCTTCGCGGCCCGGCGGACGCCTGAGGAGGAGCATCATCTGCCGGTAGGCGACGGCGTGCTTGGAGAGGTCGTCGTAGATCACCAGCGCGTCCTCGCCCTGGTGCATGAAGTACTCGCCGATGGCGCACCCCGTGTACGGCGCCAGGTACTGCAAAGTCGCCGACTGGGAGGCGGAGGCGTTGATGATCGTGGTGTAGTCCATCGCGCCGGCCTCTTCCAGGCTGGCGAGCACGCCGGCTACCGAGGCATCCTTCTGGCCGACGGCGACGTAGATGCACTTCACGTTCTGGCCAGCCTGGCTGATGATCGTATCCAGCAGGATCGAGGTCTTACCCGTCTGCCGGTCGCCGATTATGAGCTCGCGCTGCCCGCGGCCGATGGGGATCATGGAGTCTATGGCCTTGATGCCGGTCTGGAGCGGGGTGTTCACCTCCTGGCGGCGAATGATGCCGGGCGCGATGACCTCAGCGAGCCGGGTGTCTTCGGCCTCGATGTCGCCCTTGCCGTCCACCGGAGAGCCCAATGCGTCGATCACGCGGCCCAGCACGCCCGTACCCACCGGCACGCTCGCCAGCTTCTCCGTGCGGCGGACCGTCGAGCCCTCCTGGATGTGGCGGTCCTCGCCGGCGATGATCACACCGACGTTATCCTCTTCGAGGTTCAGGGCGAGGCCGGTGATCCTCTCCCCCCGCGAGTCCTCGAACTCCAGCATCTCCTGGTACATGGCGTTGGTTAGCCCGTGTACCCTGGCGATGCCGTCCCCGACCTCCAGGACCTGGCCGACCTCCTCGGTGCGGACGCGGTTCTCGTAGTCGGTTATGGCGCCCTTCAATATGGAGGAGATCTCCTCCGGCCTCAGCCTGCCCACTAGACTACCCCTCTCTGCATCATGCCTTCCCGGAGGGTGTTGAGCCGCCCCCGGATGCTTCCGTCCATCATGTCGCCCCCCAGCCTGAAGACCGCGCCGCCCAGGATGTCCGGGTCCACACGGGTCTCCAGGACTACCTCCCGGCCATCGAGTATCGCGCCAAGCCTCTCGCGCAGCCGCTCCAGCGTCTCCCCAGAGAGGTCCACCGCCGTCGTGACCTCCACGTCTACCCGGCCGAGGTGCTCCTCGACCAGCGTCTCGTAGCGCAGGATCACCTCGTCGAGTATGGTCTCGCGCCCGTTGTCCGAGAGCACCTTCAAAAAATTGCTCGTCGAGGTATTCATGCCCTCGGTGAGGGCATCTATGGCCCGGCGCTTCTCGCGCTCGGGGATCTGCCCACCGTAGTAGAAGAGCCTGAGTTCCTCGCTCTCCTCCAGCGCCGAGGCGAACTCCTGCAATTCTTCGAGCACAGGTTCCAGCTCGTCCCTCTCTCTAGCCGCCCCGAAAAGGGCTTCGGCGTAGGTGGAGACGGCGCTCAGGAGCCTGCCCTCCCGTCGGTGCTGGCGCCGGTGACCTCGGCTTCGAGGTTGTCGAGGGCCTCGGAGATCAGGCGTTCGTGCTCGTCGCGGTCGAGCTCGCGTCCGAGGACCTGCTCGGAGGCCTGGATCACCATGTCGCCGACCTCGCGCCGGATCTCGCGCAGCGTGTTGTCGCGCTCGCGTTCGATCTCCTCGCGGGCCCGCTGGATGATGCGGTCGCCCTCCTCACGGGCTTCTCGCTTGGTGCGCTCGCGCTGGGCGTCGCCCTGCTTGCGGGCTTCGTCCAGGATACGGCGGCCCTCGCCGCGGGCCTCTTCGATCTGGCGCCGGTACTCCGCCAGAAGCTCTTTCGCCTCGGCGCGGGTCTTCTCCGCCTCGTCAATGGCCTGTTCGATCTGGGACTGGCGGGTCCGGATTTGGTCCCGGATCACCGGGTAGACGTAGCGGTAGAGAAGAAAAACCAGGATGCCGAAAGTTACGATTTCCCAGAAGATCAGGCTCGTGTTAAACGGGTCGAATATCGTGCCCATGCTCTTTCCTCTCTCGCCTCCCCGTTTCCCCTACCCGAGGACGCCGAAGGCTATGAGCAGGGCGAAGAGTATGCCGAAGATGGCGAACTGCTCCACGAACGCAAGGCCGAAGAACATCCACGGCCTCGACTGCTCGAACGCCTCCGGCTGGCGGTGGATGCTCGCGATGACCTGTCCGAACAGATACCCCATGCCTATGCCCGAGCCGATCATCGAAGCGCCCGCCGCGATGCCGACCCCGACCACGGTAATATCGCCGGTCAACTGGAGTAACGCCAGCATCTGCATACCCTGAAGTAGAGACAAAATTTCCAAAACCCTGCTCCTTTCTTATCCTCTGTTCATTGCATTGCCAACGACGCTCAATGGTCCTCGGCGTATATTGCCAGTTCGATGTAGACCTGCGTGAGTATAGCGAATATGTAGGCCTGCAAAATCGCGACGAAGATCTCGAACGCATAGAACACTATCGCCGCGGGCACGGAGACGACCGTCACGAGGGCCCCCGCCGTGGAGAAGAAACCGCCCGCGTACAGGATAAAGCTCAGGAAGACGAAGATGATCAGGTGTCCCGCCAGCATGTTGGCGTAGAGCCTGATAGCCAGCGTGATCGGCCTGGCTATCTCGCTGAGGGTGTGGATAAGGAACATGAACGGGGCGAAAAAAACCTTGACCGGCAGTCCTCCAGGAACCCAGCTCTTGAAATAGGCTCCGGCGCCGTTCTTCTTGATGCCCATGTAGTGGGTGAGTGCGAACGTGATGAAGGCCAGGGTCGCGGTGAACGAGAGGTTGCTCGTCACCGGATAGGTGTTCGGGATGAGCCCCATGATGTTGAGCGTGAGCAAGAAAACGAAGATGGAGAGGGTGTAGGGGAACCACTTCATCCCTTCCTCGCCTATCTGCCCGCCGAGGTAGTTGCGCCCGAAGCCGTAGGTCTCTTCCACGATCACCTGGTACGCGCCGGGCCGGTCCTTGAGCATCCGGGCCCCGATGAACAGTATCAGGAACGTGATGGCGGCCCCGAGAAACAGGAACCAGATGATCTTGTTTATGGAGAGGTCTATCGGCCCGATGTGTATGGGGATGAGCCAGGAATGCTTGGCTTCTTCCCAGGTGTGCAGGATCTTGTGCGTCAACTCCTCCTGGCTCACCTGCGCCAGCATCAGCGTACCCCTCAAGTCCCCACCTTCCGTTCCCCTCTCTCCCGCTTCGAACCCTCATCGTTGCTCTTTGCTTCCGGGCGGCTTACCTTCCTGGGCATCATCGGCAAGAGCACCACGCTCTCCGCCAGATAAACCACGGCATACCCGCAGAGCATGGCGAAGACCGGCCAGAGACTCAGGTACGCGGGTATCCCCAGCACCACCGCGGCGAAGACGCACCGCGCCCCGAAAGAGCCCGCCCCGACCATCATCATGGCCGCCGTGGAACGACCCGACATCAGCGAGACCGTCGCGGCCATCGAGATGAAGCTCAAAAGCCCCATCGCCACACCGTAGAGGAAGGCCCCGGCGTGAGAAGCGCCGTAGAGAAACCAGATCCCGGCCCCCGCCACAATCGCTCCCGCCGCCACCCAGGCCGCGTACCGGAAGGCTATCCGCCAGTGTGCGCTCATCCGCCACCCAGCTTTTTCATCTCCAGATACACGTAATAGAACCCGCCGACCAACCCCAGCCCGAGGCCGACGAGAAGGAAGATCGGCAGCGTCCCGAGCACCTTGTCCAGCAAAAACCCGGCGGCGGCGGGAACTACCACGATGAGGATGAAAGCGAAACCGACGCTTATGTATCGGGCAGGATTGTTGCTCACGGGACTCCTGGAAAAATTGGTGCTCGCCATCGTGCGGAGTATAACCTACTGACGCAAATTGTTGCAAATAGTTTCAAGCGTCCGGCTGTCTGGTCAGGCGCCGTCGGGGGCGAAGTCCATCTTGAGCATCTCCAGCCCGCCTTCGGCGGCGAGCTCCATCGCGAGCGGGTCGGGGTAGCCGCCAGCGTATCGGACTTCTTCAATGCCGGAGTTCATCGTCATCTTCACGCACATCAGACAGGGCTGGTGGGTGCTGTAGATAGACGCGCCCGTCACCGAGACGCCATGATACGCGGCCTGGATGATGGCGTTCTGCTCAGCGTGGAGCGTGCGCTGGCAGCTCTCGCGGCCATCCACGATGCGGATGAGGCAGCCCACATCATCGCAATGCGGCAACCCCGAGGGAGAGCCGTTATAGCCGGTGGTGAGGATACGTTTGTCGCGTACGATCACAGCGCCAACGGCGAGCCTGGGGCAAGTGGAGCGGGTGGCGACCTCGTGGGCTATGCGCATGAAATACTCGTCCCACGACGGGCGTACGCGCCGCAGCCGCTCGTGCTCCTCCGTGGTGTCCACCAATGGGTTCTTAAAGGGTTCCATACAGCCTGTCCCCCGCGTCGCCGAGGCCCGGCACGATAAATGCGCTGTCGTTGAGTTCAGGGTCGACGGCGGCGGCGTAGAAATTTACGTCGGGATGCTCCGAGGTCACGCGCTCGACGCCTGGTGTGGCGGCGACGGCGTGGAGACAGGAGATCCAGGCCGCCCCCTCATCCTTGAGCTTGTTCAGCGTAGCCGAGAGGCTTCCACCGGTGGCGAGCATGGGGTCGAGGACGAGCACCAGATACTCTTCCAGGTTACTGGGCAGGTTGACGTAGTATTCGACGGGTTGGGCTGTCTCCTCGTCCCGGAAAAGTCCCATGAACCCGACGGTCGCCGTCGGAAGGAGTGCGAGAGCGCCGTCGAGCATCCCGAGCCCGGCGCGCAGAACGGGCACGAGACAGACGGGGCCGGAGATCTCCTCCACTTCCGTGCCGGTGAGCGGGGTCTGTATGCGCGCCGTACGG
Organism: Rubrobacter sp.; assembly: GCA_013695335.1. GTDB lineage: Bacteria > Actinomycetota > Rubrobacteria > Rubrobacterales > Rubrobacteraceae > JACDGB01. The sequence continues at coordinate 701 of JACDAR010000254.1, read as the reverse complement.
GTCGGCATGTTGCGTGTGGCCTCGGCGACCATGATGAGCGTGAGCTCCCGCATTGCCTGCCTGAACTCTTGTGTGGGCGTCCCCTCGTCGCGCAGCACTGCCAGCTTGTGGCGGCTGAGCGGCCCGTCAACTACATGGAGGTTGGATGGCGCATTCTCGCTACTCATACAGCGGGAAGGCTTCTGTTAGCGTGGACACGCGATCCCTCAACCCATCGGTCTCGCCCCGGGTGACGCGGACTATGATGTCGGAGATCTCACGCATCTCGCCCTCCCCCATCCCCCGCGTGGTCATCGCCGGGGTGCCGAGCCTGACGCCGCTCGTGACGGTTGGAGGCTCCGGGTCTCCGGGGACCATGTTCTTGTTCGCGGTTACCCCGACGGCTTCGAGAGTCTCTTCCAGATCCTTGCCTGTGGTATCTGTGTCACGGAGATCCAGAAGTATCAGATGGTTGTCCGTGCCGCTGGATACCAGGTTCAGGCCGCCTTCCATGAGACCGTCGGCCAGCGCGCTGGCATTGTCAACGATCCGCTGGGCGTACTCCGTGAACTCGGGCCGAAGCGCCTCCCCGAATGCGATTGCCTTGCCCGCTATGGCGTGCATGAGCGGGCCGCCCTGCATTCCTGGGAAGACGCGGCTGTTTACCTTCTTTGCGAACTCTTCGCGGCTGAGGATCATTCCCCCCCGCGGGCCGCGCAGTG
>JACDAR010000253.1 GCA_013695335.1 Rubrobacter sp. | reverse complement strand
TTCGCCGTCCAGTTCGACCGTGTACTCGTATGACGAACCGGGTTCGAGGCCGGTGAGCGTGACCAGCCCGTAGTGATGGCCCTCCACGCAAAACGTGCGCGAGCTATGGGCTGTCCCATCCGTGGTCACGCAGACCTCGCAGGCGGCGCCGGTCTCGACCCAGACCGTGGCGTCGGTCGCGCCTGTATATCTGAGAAGCGGGCCGAGGAGCAGGTTTGGGGCCATACCCGGACTATAACCCGCTATGCGGTCCGCTTCTGTAACGGCATTCCTCGGCTGGCCTATATGGGGCTGCGTGACCAGGATGATGCCATGTACGTGGATTTCGCCGCGCCTGATAGGGTTTTCAGGAGGCTGCTAGCGGTTTAGACGGCCCCTGCTTGCGAGGTTGGCCTGGATGCGGTGGGCGTCTTCGAGGTCGCGGACGGCGTCCCATAGCTTGCCCTCGGGGACTGTGGCGTACCAGCGGTCTGTCCTGTAGCCGTAGAGGCGCTTGAGCTCGCGCACCGAGTCACCCGTGTAGCGCAGGGCGAAAGAGAGCCTCCGCGCCTCGTCCGGCTGGCGGGGCAGGAGGCCCATCCGGCCCTCGGTCCACCAGGAGACTTCGGGCATAGGCTCCGCGGCCCGCAGGATGAGGTTGGCCTCCCACTCCACCCGCAGGGAGTTCATTTCGAAAGTGCCTGGCCGCGCGCTGAGGGGGCCCAGGGAGAAGCCGTCGTTATCGTGGAAGCCGAAGGACCGCTCGAAGCGGGCTTTGTGTTTGCCGTGGAGCTTCTGGTGGCGGGCGCGGAGGGCGAGGAGTTGCTCGTCGGAGTATGCCCGCAGGCCCCCGACGGTCGGGCGGCGGGGGTCGAGACCTCCACGCCGGAGCATGGTGGCGAAAGAGCCGTGGGTGCGCAGGCTTTTGTAGACCCAGATCAGATACCCGCCGACGGCGAGCGCGAAGCTGGAGATTATGGTCGCATAGTAGGCTGCGTGGGGCACCGAGATGCCCTGTCCCGCGAAGGATCTCTCTCCGAAAAGGTTATAGAACACGGTGACGGCGGTTGTGATCGCCACGAAATACGCGAAGCCGATCAGCAGGAACCCCCCGAAGCGCCTCAAGGGTGGTGAGCACGACGCGGCGAGGCCCTCCCAGGCCACGCGCTCTTCGCCTATCTCGAAGTTGGTAGCGTCTAGCTTCTCCATGGACTGAAGTATACCCATCTCCGGATCTCCGGGTTGGGTCAACTATTACGGGATTGACGGGTGTCATAGGGAAGCGTGTGACGGTAAGATACTTGGCGTGATCCGGAACAACATAAACATAGCCTCACGAAACAGCCCGCGCCGTGGGTGGTCGGGAGGATGACCCCAGAGATCACGGCTGCCCTGTACGGGGGGATCTCCGGCGGTGTGCTCGCGATGCTCGGGGTGCTGGTTGGCGTGTTCCTGGAGCGTCAGCTCCAGTGGCGCGGAAAGGTGCGGTGCGTGGTGTCTGACTGGGATCTCAGCTTCCAGCATGCTGGGGAACTCACCCAGGCCACATGCTCTTTTGAGGTTGACCTTTTCAACGAACAACCGCTTGCGACGGGGCTCCGCGACGTGCGCGTGGTCTTCATCAAGGACGACGGCCAAGAGATAGTCGGGCGGCTCAGGGACGTGCTCCTGCGGGAAGGCGTCACCGTGAACCTGCCCCCCCGCGAGTGGGTACACGCCAGCCTGCACGGCCGTTTCGACGACAGGGAGGCGCGGAAGCTGGAGAACTTCAGGCGGGCCGAGTTCGTCGGCTATCTCCCGGATGGCCGGGCGTTCAGGCAGAGGATCGTCGGCCGCAAAGACTTCATGGCCCGCAGGAAGAGGCTTTTCCCAGGCCGTAAGGACTACCATTCGGGTTCCCTGTGGCGCGGCCCGTCAGGAGACGAGGACTAGCAACATGGACCACGACAGCCAGGACATCCATCCTTCACTGGAGCGGATGCGCCAGCATCTTGCGCGTGCAGACGACGAACTCGAAGCCGCGCAACGCCTCCTCGACCCGAGGTCTTCCCCGGGCACGGAGATCAACCGCGCCATAGCGGCGGCCAGAACCTCCGTGGACGACGCAATGGAGACGGTCCTCTGGAGAATGTCAGAGACCGACTCAGGGTGAATGCCTCTTCCGCGTACTAGCCCACGTCCGAGGCGCGGCCCGCCGCCTCTTCGAGGGCTTCGAGCGCGGAAGCCTGGTCCATGCCCGTGCTCCTGAGGAGATCCATCGCGGCGGAGCGTACCTGCCCGACGAGAACGCTGATCGCCAGGTCGTGCCGTTCCTGGAGGATCTCGGTCGCCGTGCCAGCAGCCTTCAGGGCGTAGCTGCGGGCCTTATCAGGTGGGCCTGGCTCTTCCAGAAAGACGGCAAGCTCCTTCACGGAGCGCGCGAGGTCCAGAACCGCCTCAGGCAGCACATCTGGAATCTGATCCCCCCTCCGCGTCGCGTTGGTCGCCCCGCGCGCCAGAACCCGCACGTTGATGACCGCAAGCTCTATCCGATTGCCAGCCGTGGAATAGAGTTCCAGGTGCTTGAGTGCCCGTCGGCGGCTTGGTGAGAGCCTGGCGGTCTCGTGCCCGGCGGCGAGGGCTTCGTTCAGGTTCCTGACCCGCCCGTCTATACTGCGGGCGCGGCGCAGCGCGCCATCGGCCCTTTCGAGGTCTCCGTCCCTGAGCGCTGCTGATACCTCTTCGAGCACGGATACCAGATCGTCGAAAATCGGACGTGCGGCGCGTTCGACCAGGCGCTCTGGGTTTATGGGGGCCAGCCAATGGACGGTGAGGGCCACGAGGCCGCCGGTGATGGCGTCCAGAATGCGATCCGGAGAGAATACAGCGTTTGGCGGCTGGAGGACCATCACGAAGATCGCTGAGATCGCGGCCTGGTTTACGAGAAGCGTGCCGGCCCCGAAGAACAGCGCAGCCGCCATAGCCAGCGCGACGACGAGCGAGATACGCGCCCAGCCAGTGCCGATGAGGAGTGAGATCACATCAGCCACCATCAACCCCACTGCGACCCCGGCGACCAGCTCGATGGTGCGTCGGCCCCGGCTTCCGACCGTGACGCTCAGGGTGATGACCGCCGCGATGGGTGCGAACAGCGGCCGATCATGCCCCAACACGTAGACCGCAAGCAGATACGCCACGCCCGCCGCCGCCGCCGTCTGCACGATGGGCCAGCTTCCAGCTCGTAGCCGTGAAGCCCCCTCTGAGATGAACCCGCGCGTTTTCCCCGTAACCCCGTTCATCCGCTACTCGAAAAACTCCTCTCCGCCGCGCCAGCGGCATCAAGCCCATTACCCGCGGGCCGCAGGATCACAAACTCCAGTATGGAACTTCTTCGTCCGATGGTACTCGCTGGATAGACACGCTCGGTCCTGGGTCAATCGCCTTGCCTGGAATGCTTCGCTAGGACTGCGCGTCCCCGATCGCGTATTCGACTGTTTGATCCAGCGTCATCCCCCGGCCCTCAGCGTGCGCTTCGTCGAACGCCTGCTGGCCGAGTTTCTGGCGGGTGAGATCCATGTGCCTCTCGTGGGAGGCGCTGGCGTGCAGCGGTTGGAACGAGATGCCCACGCTGAGAAGCACGGCGTCGGCCGCCCCGAATAGCCGCGCCGCCCGCGTCGGCTCTCCCTGTGCCACAGAGCACTCGGCCAGCCCCACGAGGGCCAGGGCGACGTTCGGCCTGTCCCTGGTCTGCCGCCCGAACGCCAGCGCCTCCGAGTAGTATCGGATCGCCTGACCGTACTCTTCCTTGCTCTGGGCGGCGAGCCCCATGTGATAGAGGGATACCCACATGCTTAGCGGGTTGCCCGACTTCCGGGCCAGCCGCAGCCCGCGCCCGAAGTATTCTTCAGCGCGCCCGATCTCACCCCCGGCCAGTGGTATCCCGCCGAGGAAGACGAGGGCCTGTGCGCTACCCTGCTCGTCCCCGGCCGACTCATAGAGATCATGACTCTCCCGCAAGTGCTTCACGGCCTGCTCCACGTCTCCGGTTCTCAGCGATTCCGCCCCAGCCAGAAGCAGCGCATCCGCCGCACCCTCAACGTGTCCCGAAGTCCGTAGAATCTCAGCTATATCGTCAGGTTCCCAGTCCAGACTCCCGCCACCCATACGGTAGCGCATGAGTTGGGACACGTAGGCTGCCTGGGCGCAGGCGAGTGTGCCCATCGCGCTACCAGCCAGTGCTTCTTCCATCCAGCTTCGTACCTCGCCGTGCGGCCCCAGCGACCAGAAAAACCGGCGCAGTAAGTAGACCATGCGAACTGACAACTCTTCGCGTTCGTTCGAGAGCGCCCAGGAGATAGCGGCCCGCAGGTTGTCCCGCTCGGCCTCCATGCGATCCAGCCACTCGACCATGCGTGGTCCCGTCAGATCCCGCCCCACGCGCTCGGCGAGCGCGAGATAGTATCCGGCGTGCCGCCCTCGCGCATTGTCGACTTCCCCGCCCTGCTCCAGTTTCTCAAGGGCGTACTGGCGGATCGTCTCTAGCATCCTGTAGCGTATGCCTTCGAGCGCGTCGGGTTCAGCCACCACCAGGGATTGCTCCACCAGGCTTCCCAGGAGGCCGAGCGCATCTTCCGCGTCGACGTCGCCAGCCCCACCCACATCCTCCACTGCCCCAAGCCCGAAGCCACCCGCGAACACGGAGAGGCGCCGGAACAGCGATTTCTCAGCGTCCGAGAGCAGGTCGTAGCTCCAGTCGAGGGTGGCGTGCATCGTGCGTTGCCTCTCAGGGAGATCCCGCGCCCCACCGGCCTCCAGCGCCAGGTCCAGATGCGAGAGTAACTCGGTGAGGCCGAGGAACCGCGACTTCGCAGCGGCGAGTTCCAGGGCGAGGGGCAGCCCGTCCAGGCGCCAGCAGATAGCCGCCACCGACGCGGCGTTGTTGCCGGAGAGCCCGAAAGACGGGTTTGCCTGGCCCGCGTGGCTGGTGAAGAGGCGGGCCGCTGGTGATGCGGCCACGGTCTGCACGTCAGGGCTGCGCGACGGGTCAGGCACCGCAAGCGGGTACACCGGATAATCCCGCTCGCCCCTGATCCTCAACGCCGCCCGGCTGGTGACGAGCACCACGAGCCTTGGGCAGGCGGCGAGCAGCTCCGCCACGTCGGTGGCGGCCTCCATCACGTGCTCGAAGTTGTCGAGCACGAGCAGCATCCTCTTTCCCCCCAGGTACTCTGTGAGAGTCTCCCGCACGGAACGTCCGGCTTCTTCCTGCAGGCCCAGGGCTCTGAAGGTGGTGGATAAAACAAGGCTCGCGTCGTTGAGGGACGTCAGCGCGACGAAGGCGACGCCGTCCGCGAAATCGTCCTTCGCGCCGTCTACAACCTCAAGGGCAAGGCGCGTCTTCCCGACGCCTCCGGGGCCCGTGAAGGTCAGCAGCCGGGTCATGTCCCTTTCGAGCAAAGACCGCGCCGCCGCGACCTCCCTCTCCCTGCCCACGAGCGGTGTCGGGGGTACTGGCAGGGTGGTAGTGGGCAGATCGACGGCTGGTTCTTCGGATACAGCCGCCGGTGTGGCTTCGTAGGATGGGCTGGTGCGCCTGGGCGCTGAAGCGAAGAAAGCGTCTCGCTCGCCGCCAGAGAGTTTCAGGGCGTCGGCCAGCGCGCGGACTGTGTGGGGGTAAGGATGCCTGCGTTCGCCGCGCTCGATGGCGCCGATACCGTTTCCCGTCAGCCCGGATCTGGATGCGAGATCTCCTTGCGAGAGACCGGCGGCCTCGCGCAGCCGTCTGAGTATCATCCCGAAGGAGTTCTTGTCTGTCTCCAAGCCCATATCCCGTTTCGCGGCCAGCGTAGCACAAGCCACCCCCACAGTTGTCTGTGAAGCAAGCGTGGGGGAGGTGTGGCTGGTTCATGCCCTCCCCTGGGATCACACTGGACCCAGACACATACGAGGGGAGAAAGCAATGAAACTGAAACAAAACACCCTGACCTTCGGGATTCTGGCGGCTGCGTTCGTCTTCTCCGCCGCCTACCAGCTCTACCGGGCGACGCTCATGCAAGTCCCGGACGATGCCTTCACGGTGGGCACTGGCTTTGCATACGCCATTTTCGTCGGGATCTCCGCTCTCGTCCTGACGGACAGACGCTGGGCGTGGTGGATGATCTCGGCGTTCGTACTCGTTCTGGTGGCGGTCGGCGCCTTCTGGTACTTCCCGGTAGTGGCCGTGGCCCGCATCGAAGCCGGAGCAATGGGGCCTATCGGCTGGCTGGAGGCCACCGTCTACCTGGGATTGCTCTTCGTCGCCGGATTCCTCTACACCCTGCGCCTGCTCGGCGCGCGGCTGGTCCCCAGTAAAGGTTAGCGAAATACATCAAGAGAGGAGAGATGAGCATGAACCAGGAACGTGAGATGGGGGCCGTCACCAGCGAGAAGCGCCGTTACTACAATCCCATCCAGAAGGATTACGCAACCTTCCTGGAAACGAGCGAGGAGACCGGCGGCGAGTTCACGCTCATCGAGATCGAGGTTGCCCCGGGTGGCGGAACTCCACCCCACTATCACAAGACCTACGACGAGCATTTCGAGGTTCTGGATGGTGCGCTCGAGGTGTTGCTGGGGAAGCAGAAGCACACCCTGCAATCTGGACAGAAGGCAATCGCCCCCAGGAATACGCGGCATCGCTTCCACAACCCGACCGATGCGCCAACCACGTTCCTGGTCGAGTTGCGTCCTGGCAAAACGGGTTTCGAGAACACGCTCAAGGCTGGCTACGGCCTGGCGGAAGATGGCCGCGACCGCCACACAGAAGGCTTCGTGAAGAATCTCTACCAACTGGCTGTGCTGCTGGAGTGGTCGGAGATCCGGCTGTCCGGCGTTATGGGTTTGATCGAGCCCTTGCTCCGGCTGCTGGCGAAGCGCGCCCGCAACAAAGGCATAGACAGGGAACTGGAAACGCAATACTGCCGATAAGGAGGCACGTCGTGATGGAGCGAGAGACGCAGATCAATGCGGCAAGCATAGAGATTGGGGACCTTGAAGTCTCACGGATGCGGGAGGCGCTCGGGGTTATAACGCGCGGCATGCACGACAACCCTATGCAAGTTGCTGCACTCGGGGAAGACCCGGAGGTCAGGGAGAGAAAACTGCGGCGCATGTTCGATGCGGTGGCGGCGTCGGAGGAGCCGGGGCAGGATCGTCAACTGCTGGGCGCTCTAGGTTCTGATGGTTCTATCCTCGGCGTGTTGGGGATGCAGCCGCCGGGCCGGTGTCAGCCGGGGCTCGGGCGGCAACTTCGCGTTGTGCCCGCATTGCTCGGGCTCGGCCCTCGCCCCGCCGGGCGTGTGATGAAGTGGCTCGGGACATGGTCGAAACACGATCCCAAAGAGCGTCACTGGCACCTCGGCCCCGTTGCCGTGGACGCGCACCTGCAAGGCATGGGTATAGGCTCGAACCTCATGCGCGTGTTCTGCGCGAAGATGGACGCCGCCGGGGAGACCGCCTACCTGGAGGCCGACAAGGATATGAACGTTCGTTTCTACGAGAAGTTCGGCTTCGAGATGGTCGGCGAGGAAGACGTGATCGGCGTCCCCAACTGGTTCATGATCCGGCATCCCGCGCAGTAAACGGCGAATCATGGTTAGCGAAGATACCTGGCTGAAAGGAGAAGAATCATGCAGGGACGAAAAGAGACCACCCATTCAGGGACGAGCGAAGGGTCGGCTGGTGCAACGCCGTCGAGCGGGCTTGCGCTTCCGACCGAGATGGAGGAGGTGTTCCGGGAGTTCCGCACCTGCGAGTTCTCCACTATGACGCGGGGCGGCGTCCCTGTTGCGTGGCCCCTGATCCCGCTGTGGCGCCCCGATGAAGGCCGCTTCGTCCTCACGACATCCATCGGCCTGCCAATGAAAGCGTTCAACATCCGGCGCGACCCGAAGGTTTCCCTGCTGTTCTCCGATCCCACGGGGAGCGGCATCGAGGACCCGCCCGCCATGCTGGTCCAGGGAGACGCCGAGATGACAGACGAGGTTCATACCAGCCTCGCTGGCATGGAGGATTATTGGGAGCGGATCTTCAGGGTCCAGCCAGCGGGCAAGATGTACGGCTCCAACGCCCTCACGCGCTACCTGCTTGACTGGTACTACATGCGGCTTCACATCTTCGTCACGCCGCGGCGCATCCTGTGGTGGCCCGACGGCGACTTCATGCAAACCCCCAACGAAGTAGAGGTCTGAGATGTGGGAAGACATAGAAAAATACCTGCCGATGTTCGAGAGCGCCGTCCTGAATGTCGCCGACCCGAAGGGATATCCGAACAGCGTCCGTTGCCACCTCGACCCAGACAGGGCCGCCGGTGTGTTGCGGATTCAACACACGCGGGACGACGGTCTCACGGCTGGTCCGGCGAGCATTCTGTGCCACAGCCACGACGAGAAAACGTGGAACCAGAAGATCTTCGTTCTACGGGGAAACCTGGAAGAAGACCAAGGCGGATGGGTATTCCGGCCCGAGAAATTCGTGCCGAGCCTCGGTACCGCGAACGCAATCGGCGCCATGCGGGCCATCATGGGGATGAGAAGGAGCGCAAAAACCTACCTCGAAAAGCGTAACCTGGCCCGCCCGCACATCGCGTGGGGCGAGGTCGATGCCGTCAAGAAGCGGGCAATGGGATAGAGGTTCGTGAACCTGGGCTGAAGGCCGGGCGTCAGGAGAGTTCGTTGGGTGTTTATCTCTCCCCGAGGGCGTAGGATACTGCCGCATCAGGGCTGATTGCCCTGCCTTCGGCCCATGCGTCGGTCCAGGCTGGCTCGCCCAGCCTCTCACGCGCCTCCGCCACCTGGCGTTCGCGGACTGCCGGATCGGGGGCAAATGGATAGGCTATAACCTCGATGTCTTCCAGGATCGCCTCGGCCGCGCCCCAGATCCGGGCCGCGTTCTCCGGTTCGTCCGCGGTCGAGATCGCCGCGAGCCCTTCCAGGCAGAAAGCTGCGTTGACCATCTCGCCGACCTCCAGCGCGAGCCTTGCGCCTTCCTCGAACAGGCTTCGCGCCTGTTCGTGATCCCCCTCCGCCAGGGCGATCACCGCAAGCGGGTGCAGGTTCACGTAAAGGATGTCCCTGGCCCCGACCTCTCTCGCATATTTCAGGCCGCGCTCCGCGAAACCTCTCGCGCGTTCGAGGTCTCCCTGGGCGAACGGTACGGCCGCTGAGAAACCGAGCATGGCAGCCGCGGCCCACCTGTTTCCTATTTCGAGGTTCAGCTTCACGCACTTCTGCATGAGATCGAGCCCTTCATCGAGTCGTCCCAGGCCGAGGGCTATGAGGCCGCCTGTCCCGTGGGTGTCCGCGATACCTTGCTTGTAATCCAGCTGCTCGAATAGCTTCCGGCTCTCCTCGTTCATCGGCCAGGTCGACTCGAAATCGCCGACCGCCTGCCCGAGGACGGCGGCCTCGTGCAAGAGCTTCGCCCTGGGGAGGTCAGGCAGATCCAGCTCGGC
>JACDAR010000234.1 GCA_013695335.1 Rubrobacter sp. | reverse complement strand
CCGTGGTGCAGTCCGTCTGGGGTGTCACCACGATCTCCGGCGTCGCCGCTTTCAGCGTCGTGCCGAACATCGTGATCTGGGTTGGACTGCGCGCCATGCTCGGGCTGTATCCTGGCTACGGGCTCCACTCCCCAGAGGAACTGCGCCGCCAGACGTATGCCGTCGCCTCAGCCCTCGCCGTGACCATAGTCTTCGCGGTGGCGCTGCACGTCGGGGACCTCCTCTCGCGTCTTCTCGTGTTCGGGGGCTTCGCTGGCCTGGCGCTGCTCGCGCCGCTCGCGCGCCACTTCGTCAGGCGCGGCATCACGAGGCTCGGGCTGTGGGGCAAGCCGGTCGTGATCCTGGGCGCGGACCAGACCGGTGGTCGCGTTGTTGCCGCACTCCTCAAGGAACCTGGCCTGGGTTTCGTACCCGTGGCTGTCTTCGACGACAGGTCTCAGGTGGATGGAAACACGCACGGCGTACCCTATGGTGGAACCCTCGAAGACGCAGGGGGGATGTCCCTCCTGTACGGCATCGACACGGCGATCGTCGCCATGCCCCGCGACCACCGCTCCGGGCTCGGTGAGATCATCGACTGGGCCGGCCTCCTGTTCCGGCAGGTGGTAGTGGTGCCCGAGCTAGGTGAGGTAACCAACTCCACGGTAGTCGCCCGCGACCTGGCCGGTGTGTTCGGAGTGGAGATCAAACAGAACCTGCTCAACCCCTCCTCCCGCCGAGCCAAGCGCGCCCTCGACCTCTTCGGCGCTGTCGTTGGGGGAGTTGCCATCAGCCCACTGCTCCTGACCCTTGCCGTTCTGGTGAAGCTGGACTCCCGGGGGCCTGTGTTCTACGGCCAGCACCGGCAGGGTACGGGCGGTGCTACGTTCCGCTGCTGGAAGTTCCGCACCATGCGCCCCGACGCAGAGAAGGCGCTGGACGAGTACTTGCAGGAGAACCCGGTGCTGTGGGCCGAGTGGGAACACGAGCAGAAGCTGCGCCAGGACCCGCGCATAACCCGCGTGGGTCGCTTCCTTAGGAAGACCAGCCTGGACGAGTTGCCCCAGCTATGGAACGTGCTGTGTGGCGAGATGAGCCTGGTCGGGCCGCGGCCCATCGTGGAGGCGGAGATCCCACGCTACGACGCCATGTACGACCTCTACCTGCGCGTCACGCCGGGCATCAGCGGTCTGTGGCAGGTCAGCGGGCGCAACGACACGAGCTACGAGGAGCGCGTCACCCTCGACGCCTACTACGTCCGCAACTGGTCAGTGTGGCTCGACCTCGTGATCCTGGCGCGTACCCTCACCGCCGTCATATACGGCCACGGCGCCCGCTAAAAAGTTCGTAGCACGTTCGCGCTTGAGGGTCGCACGGCCTCCCACGAGCCTTTCAGTGGCTTTCGTGCGCCCAACGGCGCACCCTTCGCACCCACTCAGGATGGTTCAGCCTCAAGCCGTCTTCGACCAGAGTCCCGAGGACTTCGCCCATGAGGGAAGGCAATACCCTGCTAGCTCGCGCAGACGAAGCTTCGTAGTCCCCGCTCGCGTTTAGCAACAGAATCTCCGCCCGTCCTCCGGCGAAGCGCCAGACCTCGGGGATACCAAGTCGGGCGTACGTCGGTAGCTTGTTCAGGGAGGGGCTGGTAATGTCGATCTCCACGATGAGATCCGGAGGCGGGTCCGTCGAGAGGTCTATGTCGCCCACGTTTCGCGCGTGCCGGGCGTTCTCCGAAAAATAGAAGCACTCGTCGGGTTCGAAGCCACGCTCCAGATCCTCACGCCTGAGGGTAGTAGAACCCGCGCTGAAGAGGTCGATCCCAAGTTCGGCGGTCAACAACTGAACAAGCAACGCGACAGTACGGCTTATGGCCTCATGTTCGGTGGATGGGCTCACGATTTCGAGTGCCCCCTGGTCGTAGAAGAAACGGGGCTTGCGGCGTTCCTCACGCTCGGCCAGAAGCCGCTCGTACGTTTGCCAGCTTACATTTTCCAGGAGCACCTTCTGCTCCGGCGGACTCTTCAACGTATCCATACGAACACCTCCCGTGATGTGGAGCCTCGTCCTTGCTGGTACGTCAGGCGTCAGTCTACAGTATGGTTGATCTCACGCTTCTGAATCCGCACCACCTCGGCCGTCATCTACGGCGCCCGCTGACCAGGTTCGACCGTTGGCAGGGCAGCCCGGGTCTAATCCTTGCTACTGTACAATAGTCTAAGAAGGCGAATTTCTCACAGTGGAGACCGAACATGCAAAGCTTTACGGCGATCTACGAGCACACAGACGATGGCTGGTGGGTAGTATCCGTGCTTGAGATACCCGGCGCGCACAGTCAGGGCCGTACTCTTGAAGAGGCGCGCGAGATGATCCAGGATGCCGTCAGGTTGCTTCTGGAGGTACGACGCGAGGACGCCGAACGAGAGACCGAGGGCCGAGAGGTTATCCGGGAGACTCTTGAGGTTTGAAACGCCGTCAACTCCTGAAGCACCTGGCAGACCACGGCTGCGAGTTGCGGCGCGAAGGCTCCAACCACAGTATCTACAAGAACCCCGTCACCGGGAACACCACGCCGGTTCCCCGGCACACCGAAATAGCCAACAATCTTGCCCGCAAGATCTGCAAAGATCTCGGAATCCCACAACTATGAGTACTGATCGCCGGTCATCCTGGCCCGTACCCTCACGGCCGTCATCTACGGCCACGGTGCCCGCTGGTTGGCCACCTGGCGAGAATAGAGTAGACCCAAACCGTACCCCAATTCACACGTTTTGAGAACATGAGAACCCATACCTTTACGCACGCGATTCTGTGTCCCTCTCTCCCTGCTCTGAATACGTATAATCGCCCCCGACACAACGAATATCGTTCAGAAGGCGACGCCGGTGACGATAGTCGTGGCCCACGTCATAGGCTGGAGGCTGACAGCCCGCCAGTTTCGACTTCACCCCCAATCTTTGGTGTATCATCGATGAAAATAGCATGTGAGAGGACGAGGAAGTGCTGACCGAATACATACGGGCTGCTATGGGTCGTGCGAAGTATGAGATCCTGGAAGACGATGAGCCTTTCTACGGAGAGATTCCAGGCTTCGATGGGGTGTGGGCAAACGCGGAAACTCTCGAAGGTTGCCGGGAGGAACTTGAGGAAGTCCTTGAAGGTTGGATAGTACTGAGTCTTTCCAGAAACCTGTCTCTTCCCACAGTGGACGGCATCTCACTCGAAGTAACTTCCACGACCTGATGCCCGCCTTCGGGCCGGTCAAGCGCCTAGACCTGGTACGGTACTTGAGGGAGCTGGACTTTGAAGGTCCTTACTCGGGTGGCAAACATCAGTACATGATCCGCAGTCAGACGAGAATCAGAATCCCAAACCCGCATCGGGGTGATATCAGCAGAGGTCTTCTGCAAAGGATTCTGGCCCAGGCCAGCGTCTCGAAGGAAGAGTGGGAGAAGCTGTAAAAGGCCGGTGGGAAAAGCGGCCTGTCCTGTGGCCAGCCTGAACTCGGAGGATCTACGGCCTCCTTATCTTACGTTAGCGCTTCTTTCTCTTCCTGCTCCCTGCTCTGAATACGCATGATCGCCATCGACACCCCGAGTATCGCCCGGAAGGTCACGCCTGTCGTGAGAGGCAGCGTTTCATGCACGTGGATCAGCGGTAGATGTCCCTGCGATGTCCAATGTCCACGACGAGCACTTCCCGCCTATCGTCATCCACCTTGTAGATTGTCCGGTAGTCGCTATTCTGATTCGCCATCCTTCCTTACCTCGAAGCTTGCGAGCTCCCGGTGGGCGAGGTTCATTCGAGAGGGCTTGAAGAGCTTCTTCGATACGGTCCTGAATGTATGCGGGGAACCGGGCTATTCGTTTTTGCGCTCTCCGCTGGACAATTACGGAATAGCGCATCAGTCGCCCGTTAGCTTGCCCTCCCTGATCTCCCGCATAGCCTGCTCCAGAGGGATAGCCTCATCTCCCTCTCTTTTGATCTCCACCTTCGCTTCATCGTAAGCCCGGATGTCCGAAAGCTCTTCTAGCTCCTCGATCAGGCGCTCGTACGCCTCGATGCCCAGAAGCACCCCGACGCGCTCACCATTCTCGTCCACCAGATAGCGCGTATCCATGAAACTCACCTCCGAAATCCGCATTTCGGAGCATATTCTACAGCAGCGCCCACCCTACTCCCGCCGAAAAGCGCTCCCGGCACCGTCAGAGAGTGCCCTGGACTTTGCTTTACGCAGGGGTCTTCCCTTCGGCGGTCTGGTGCTTTTCTTGGCTCTGGATGCGCATGATCGCCACCGACGCGCCGAGTATGGCCCAGAAGGTTACGCCGCCCGAGAGCGCGAGCAGCAGTCATTCTCGGCTACGATAAAATATCGTGATCTACTACGAGCAAGGTAAGGAAACGTGGTGGCCCGAAAAGACTTCATCCACTCTGACCCGGCGGTGCTGATGGGCAAGCCTGTCGTCGTGGGAACTCGCATCACGGTAGAGTTGATTCTGGAGAAGCTCGCGGCCGGAGAGAGTATCGAGCAGATCCTGGAAGAACACACTCGCCTGAGCAGAGAGGCCGTGCTGGCCGCGATCTCCTTCGCCTCTGAAGTTCTGCGAGCCGATATTGTGTATCCCGCGAGAAACACGGCTTGAACCATATAATTCGAGTGTCGTATCGAGATACCAAGAAGGGAGCGTAAATGGCTCAGGGTGAGATCATCTTTCCGGTCGAAGTATCACTCGACGGAGGACTCGAGTCCAGAGCTCTCGAACATTCCATCTACGTGGAAGCGGAAACCCCGGAAGAGTTGAGGGAATCCGTGCGGGACGCCGTCCGTTGTCACTTCGAAGAGGTTGACTTGCCGCGTGTGATCCGGCTGCATATAGTAAGGGACGAAATCCTCGCCGTATGAAGCTACCGAGGGATGTTGGCGGCGAAGAGCTTGCGAATCTGCTCGGCAAGTATGGCTATGAACGCAGACGGCGGGTTATGAAATCTGGTGTGCCTTCGGTTCGGGAACCGGGTCACCGTACTTCTCGATCACCTTGAGGTGACCCCGGATCGCTACCTTGACTTGAGCGAGCGCCTCTTCGTATGTTTCGCCCCAAGCGGAACAGTAAGGGAGATCCGGGACAACGGCGATGTAGGATTCATCTTCGTCCGACCAGAAGATGTTTATCTCGTACCTGATCTCTTTCGATTCCGCCACGTTTTGCCTCCTAGAGCCTGAGATCGTAGTCTATCAGCACCTTGCGGATCTGGCGTACCTGGTAAGGTTTGCACTTCGCGGCTTGTGGCTGGATGTTGATCCGGCCTGGTACTCCCTCCTTGCGGTAGATGAAGTGGTCACCTTCGATGTCCTCGCTGAACCCAAGGGACATCAGCAACGAACGGGTCTGCTCGAAGGGGATGTTGGCGTCCGACCGCCCGCTCAGGATGCGCTCCAGCAGTTTCCTACGACGGCCCACGCATCCCCTCACCTTCTTTTCGGGTTCGTGCGTCAATGATACGTCATCGAGGAAGGGAGTCGAAGGATCTGCATCGAAGACAAGCGGTCCCTGCCCCGCCTGGACTTTGCCCCCCGCACGAAAAAGGCGCCCCCGGCACAGCCAGAGAGCACCCGGCATTTACCTCACGCGGGACTTCTCTTCGAGGGTCTGGCCCTTTTCCTGCTCCTGGCTCTGGATGCGCATGATCGCCACCGAAACCCCGAGTATGGCCCAGAACGTCACGCCGGTCGTGATGGTCGTGACCCAAGTCATGAGCTGGAGGATGTACGCCAGCACCCCGCCCGAGAGCGCGAGGAGCGGCCATCCGCCGCTCTTGTAGGAGTTGCGGAAGTAGGAGACGAAGATCCAGAGGTACGCCGCGAGACCGAGTAATCCCGTTGTTGCGGCTACTTGCACGAACTCGTTGTGGGCTTTGTCTACGATCTCCCCGTCGGGAAAGAAGGCACGCAGCTCCGTACTTTCGTATTCTTTGAATGGTTTGGCGAAGTTATCTGGACCGTATCCGAAAAGCGGACGATCCACGATCATCGGTATCGTGT
>JACDAR010000228.1 GCA_013695335.1 Rubrobacter sp. | reverse complement strand
ATGCTAAGGACCATACGGCCCTGGTTCGCTGTCATCACTGGCATGTCAGCGCCGGGGATAGGGAGCGCCCCGATCACGGCGTTCTCCCTGGCGTTCTTGCGGATTACCTCCTCGCACACCGCCCACCGGAAGACGGGATATCCACGTCCGACCTGGATCAGGTACTCATCCTCAAGCGCCTTAACGAAACGGGGCGCAAGCTCTTTCCGCACTGCATCTTCGGTGACCGCCGTGAGTTCCAGCTCATCTGGATCATCCACAGCCTTGCCGGAGAGCGTCAGGCTACCGCCGTCATCGGGGACGTGCAGGATGATCTCAGCCCCCCTGGAACCTCGCTGCGCCTCAAGCAGGACGGCCAGCTCGGAGGCGCGGGGCGAATCACCTGTCACGGCCAGGGTTGCCTGTTTTCTGGCGGCCTTTCTGGATTCGCTGAAGACCCTGTACATGTTCCTGAGACCCATCATATTCGTGTCCTCCCTAAGCTCGGATTGCGCCAGCGGGCTGTGTTAAATTGATCTTTGACCTTTTTTAGATATATTACATGCAGGCAACAGAAGGGTTTCGGTTACAGTCTAGGAGACCGAGGGGAGACCTTGCAACCCCAGCGCGACCTGCGGGATATAGAAGAAATACAGGAACTCTTCGAGGCTGGACAGGAGAGCGGCACCCTGGAGTCCAGCGAGGTTCTCGACCTTCTTCAGGAGGTGGACCTCTCCACCGACGAGATCCAGCAAGTCTACGGCCTGCTCCGCGACCACGGCGTCGAGGTAGTTGACGCCGAGTTCCTCACCGCCACCGTCACCGAAGAGGAAGACGCCAAACTGGTCGAGGAGGTTCTCGAAAGCGACCTCCGCACCCGCTACACGGGCGACGCCGTCCAGATGTACCTGGACGAGATCGGCAAGACCCCGCTCCTCACCAAAGCCCAGGAGGTCTACCTGGCCCGCCGCATCGAACGCGGCGACCGCCGGGCGAAGGCGCACCTCACACGGGCCAACCTGCGGCTCGTGGTCTCCATCGCCAAGAAGTACGCTGGTCGGGGCGTGTCTCTTCTGGATTTGATCCAGGAGGGCAACATCGGCCTGATGCGCGCCGTCGAGAAGTTCAACTACCGCAAGGGCTTCAAATTCTCGACCTACGCGACGTGGTGGATACGCCAGGCTGTCACCCGCGCCATAGCCGACAAGGGCCGCACCATCAGGGTTCCCGTCCACATGGTCGAGAAGATCAACAAGTATTACCGGGTTCAACGCACGCTGGCCGCCGACCTGAACCGCGACCCCTCGGACGACGAGGTCGCCCGCATCATGGAGATCGAAATCGAGGAGATCGTGCGCATCAAACGCGTCTCCCGCCGCTCCATCTCCCTGGAAACCCCGGTCGGCGAGGATCACTCATCCGAACTCGGGGACTTTATAGCCGACGAGGAATCCGAGACACCCCACGACCTTGCGAAGTCCTCGCTCCTGAAATCGAGGATGCAGGAGGCGCTCGGCAGCCTCCCCGAACGCGAGCGGATGGTCCTCGAATACCGATTCGGCCTCACGGGCGGACAGCCAAAGACCCTCGAAGAGGTAGGCGAGCGCTTCGACGTTACCCGCGAGCGCATCCGCCAGATACAGCTCACGGCGCTGGCAAAGATCAAGAGCAGCCCCCACGCCGCCTCCCTGCGCGACCTGCTTGACTAGATTCGAAGGCCGCACACCCTTCCCCATCTGGAACCATGATCCCCGTTATCCCGACGATTTTGGCCGGCAAGGAGGATGAACCATGAGGATCGAAGGTCTCGGTTGGTTGGGCATACGGACTGAGAAATTCGAGGAGACCGCGCGCTTCTTCAGCAGTGTGATGCGCCTCGAAATGACCCGCAGAGAACACAATGTTGTTGGCTTCGTGTTCCCTGACGGGACCGAGCTGGAGGTGTGGCGTCCCGAAGATGAGTTCCATTCCTTCTTCGGCGAAGGCCCGGTAGTGGGCTTCCGGGTGGACGATGTAGAAGAAGCCCGCGCCGTGATGGAGGCCGCTGGCGTGGAATTTTTCGGGCCGATCCAGCGTTCGGGGAATACCGCCTGGAGCCACTTTCGCGGCCCAGACGGCAACGTCTACGAGATCACAGAGGGGTAAAGTCGGTTAGATAAGTCTGCCGCTTATCCCCTGTTTGGACCAGACTGCCGACTCTGCTCTTCTTCGGATGCGCCGTTGCCTTCGTCTCCAGGACCGCCGGGACGGTTTGGATTCTGGCTGGCTGCCGCACCGAACGCCCGAGTGAGTATCGGGATGGCTACGACGGCCACGACTATCAAGAACAGCAGTACAACTATTTCGATGCCCAAGTTTGATCCTTCCCCTGGCTACTTCGGGAAGCATACCCGCGATAATGCTGCGTTCAAACCTGACGCAACGCCCTGTACAGAAGCCCCCACACGGCGCCGAAGAACGCGTGATCCAGGACCGGAAGCAACACCTTCGGGGTTTGCTGCTCCCAGGGCGGAGAATGCACCCCGAAGAGCGGCAGCCAACTCGACCATCCGACGCCCCACGCGAGCACGCCCAACGCGGAGCCCACGGCGGCCTCGGTCTTCGCGTCGCCAGGCTCCCGGCGCAGCAACGCGAACGCGGTCCCGGAGCCTACACCGTAGGCAAAATGGGCGGCGACGGCGAGGACGCGTTTCGTCCCAGGCGAAAGGTCTCGCAACGCACCGACCTCTACCAACCTGTCGATTACCTGCTCCGGAGCCGTCGCATGAACGAGGTTCATTCGGGCCAGAACTTTACGAAAAGCTGTGAGAGCCAGCGTGCCGCCGACTCCACAGGCGACGCCGCGCGGGATTCTATGCGATAGGTCCATACCCCTCCGTTGTCGATAGTTCGAGACGAGGGGATGATACCCGCAGCCGGAGATTGCTACTCGTGTAGCTCGTCCAGGGCGCGCGCGAGCTGGGCGTCGCGGCCAGGAATCTCCTGGGGGGTGAGATCCCTGACGTCGCTCGGGGATATCGGCTCGTCGCCCTCTCCCATCTCGACCTTCACGTCCGGCGCTATGCCGGTCTCACGGATGAAGTCCCCGTCTGGTGTGAGCCATTCCGCGACGCCGAGCAGCAGCGCCGAACCGTCGCTCAGGGTGTACTCGGAGAGCACGGTGCCCGTGCCGTAGGTCGTGGTCCCGATGACCTCGGCGCGGTTGTTGTCGCGCAGGGCGCCTGAGAGTATCTCGGCGCTGGAGGCTGTTCCGCTGTTCACCAGAACGTCCACCGGGGCGCGGGTTGGCTCTGCGCCATTGTCCACCCGGATCTTCTCTCGTTTTCCTTCCGCCTCGTCGCGGAGGTAGACCACCTTGCCTGGTTTCAGGAAGAGGCCAGCTATATTCACAGCCTGATCCAACCTCCCACCAGGGTTGTTGCGAAGGTCTAGCACGAAACGCTTTGCCCCACGCTGCCTGGCCTCGTCTATCGCCTTCTTCAGCTCGTCTGAGCTGTTATCCGAGAACGAGGTTAGCTGTATCAGGGCAACGTCGCCGCCCGGTATCTTCGCCCACGTAACCACAGGGGCGTCTATCTCAGTCCGCTCCAGGGTATAGTCGCGCTTCTCGTCGCCGCGGAGCACCGTCAGCTCCACCTCGGTTCCTTTGGGGCCTTTGATCCTGTCCACGACCTCCGTGGTGTCCTCCTCGCGCACGCTCTTGCCATTCACGGCGATCACCACGTCGCCAGCCTCAATGCCAGCCTCCTGCGCCGGCGAACCCTCAATCGGGGAGGCAACGACTACCTCCTTGTCCCTGTCTTCGAGGCGTATCCCGACACCCACGTATGTTCCCGTGAGGCTCTCGCGGTTCGTCTCAACCTCACCAGGCGTGAGGAAACGGGTGTGCCCCTCGTCACCGAGGCTGTCGAGCATTCCCTCTATGGCGGCATAGGTCTGTTTCCTGGGGTTGACCGACTTTTGATCCACGTAATCTTCCCTGACGAGATGCAGCGCCTCCGCGTACAGCTTCAGGCTCTCC
>JACDAR010000218.1 GCA_013695335.1 Rubrobacter sp. | reverse complement strand
CATTCGAGAGTGTTCCGCCGGATTTCTTGGTCACTATCGCATCGAGGATGGCTCTCATACGAAGAATGACTCCCCTGGAAGCCCGACGCCGTAAACATCGAGCCACGCGGCGGCCGTCGCGCCCACGTCGGAGAAACCGTCCCGAACTCCGAGGTCGCGTGGTTCTTGGCCGTCAACGACGAGCAACGGCACGCGCTCGCGGGTATGATCCGTGCCCCTGAAAGTGGGATCGTTACCGTGATCGGCCGTGATGATGAGGAGGTCGTCCACGGCTAATGCGCCGAGCAGTTCGGGGATGCGGTCATCGAAGCGCTTCAGGTTCTCTGCCATGCCCTCCGGGTCGCGGCGGTGGCCGTATTTCGCGTCGAAGTCAACGAGGTTGGCGAAGATGAGGCCGCTCTCGACGGTTTCGAGGGAAGCCAGGATCGCATCGACCTTGACGTTGTCGTCTGGGGGGGCCGGGAGGTGTCGGGTGATGCCCTTGCCGTCGAAGATGTCCCGGATCTTGCCGACAGCGATGACTTCATGCCCGGCTTTCTCGATGTGGTCCATGTACGTCTTCTCGAACGGTTCGATGCCATAGTCGTGGCGGTTCTCGTTCTCGCGAACGTAGGAGCCAGCTTCGCCGTGGAAGGGGCGGGCTATGACGCGCTCTACCTGTATTTGATCCCCGCCTATGAGCATCCCGTGGGCTTTCTTGCAGGCTTCGTAAAGTTCTTCCAGTGGGATCACACGGGTGTGGGCGGCGACCTGGAATACAGAATCGGCGGAGGTGTAGACAATCCAGGCTCCAGAATTTTCGTGCTCTGGCCCAAGCTCCTCGATGATCTGGGTCCCCGATGCTGGCTTGTTGCCTATGACGCCGCGTCCAGTCTCTCGCTCGAAGCGCGAGATGATCCCATCAGGGAAGCCATCGGGATAGGTTGGCAGCGGGTCTTCGAGAATGAGGCCCATCATCTCCCAGTGGCCGGCGAGCGTTGCCTTGGCGGATGAACGTTCGGCCATCAGCCCCCACGACGCTCTGGGATTTTCGGCTGGCGGCACGCCTTCTATCTCCGCGACGTTCCCGAGGCCGAGCCTCTGGAGGTTCGGCGCGTCGAGGCCGCCGACGGAACGCGCTGTGTTGGCCAGGGTGTTCGCGCCTTCGTCCCCGAAGGCTGCGGCGTCAGGGGCGTCTCCGGCTCCGAGGCCGTCGAGGACTATGATTATCGTTCTGGGCATGTGCGTTCTCCTCGGTCTCTATCTAATGGCGCCGTGGGGGAGAATCGCGTGTACTCCCTGCACTTGATTCACCACCTGCGTGACCCGCAGGTCCACGGCCACGCTCGCCAGGGCCATCGCCGCGCCGCGTTCCAAATCGAACATCCCTTGTATGAGATCCAGCATCCCGTCCACGGCGGAAGCCATTGCTTCGTCGAGGTTTCTGTGGAAGCCGAAGGAGATCCAACCAGCGGGCGTCAGGGCGCGGGGCGCGCCCAACCTCATATCATCGCGTACCCTGAAGGTGAGTTCGACACGCTCCATCGGGCATTCGATGGCTGTGCCCGATACTTCTCCGTCGCCCTGCGCTCCATGCCCGTCTCCCACGGAGAAGAGACCGCCATCCACGGCGACGGGAAGGAAGAGCGAGCTTCCCGGCACGAGTTCCTTACAGTCTATGTTGCCTCCTGTGGCGCGGGGTGGGATCGTGGATTGCGCCCCAGGCTCGTCTGGCGGCATACCCATCACGCCCATGAAGGGCCGCAGGGCGACTGTGTGCCCGTGCTGATCCCGCGCGGTCATGGCGTCAGGGTCGAGCGTCCAGATCAGGCGTTCGTCGAGGCTTTCGATCCGGAGCCGCCTGTTCAACTCGCGGCGCGTGCCCCCTGCGAAGGTCTGGCCCCACGTGCCAGGACGTAGCTCCCCGATCCTCACTTCCAACGTCATGCCAGGCCCCGCGCCACGCACGGCTACCGGGCCGCACAGCGCGTGGCCGTCCCCACGCCATTCTGGACGATAGTCTTCGAACAGGTGTTCATCGCCACCTGGCTCGGGAGGTTCGATGTTCCATCCGGATTCGAGGGCGCCGAAGATCACCGTGTCGCCGGAATCGATGGTGAGGGCTGGTGGGATGTCCCGGAAGAAAGCCCCGTGCAGCGTGTCTCGCCCTGGCTCTATATTGTGAATTCGCATCTGCCTCCTCCGGGCTCGCCTCACCGCCTGCGGCGCAGGATCATCTTAGCGTCTATCCGGTACTTCGTGACAGGTTAGAATGGCCTGATGTCAGATGAGCCAGCCAACGAAACCGGGGTGCGTGGGGCGCTCGTTTCTGACGCGAAGGGTATTCACGCCCTCGCGTGCGAGCTGGCTGACGCCGTCGGCGACAGGCATCCGGATATCGCCGCCTTAAAAGAACGTCTGGCAGAGCTACTGGAAGAAACGCGTGCCGGGGTGTTTGTGGCGGAGGATGGGGAGGGTGAGATCTCCGGCGCTGTTAGCTACTGGATCAAATCCGACCTCGCGCACGGCGATACGGTGGTCGAGATCCCCATGCTCGTTGTGGCACAGAAGGCCCGCCGCAACGGCGTCGGGCGGATGCTGATGGATGAAATTCGGGATCTCGCCGCTCAACGAGGCGCGGCCCTCGTGGAGCTCGTCGCCACCCGTCAGAACGAAACGGCCCGCGAGTTTTACCGCTCCCTCGGCTTCATCGAAGCCGACCTCGTCGCGCTGGAGTTCGTCGGGGATCTACAAGAACCACCAGAGGCAGAAGAGTAACAATGCCGTCACGATTACCGGAACCGGCGCGGCCCGCACCGTACTGATCTCCTGTACCGTCGCCAGCCCGACCGGGAGAAGGACGAGCCCAGCGTACGCCACAGCCACCCATCGCAGCCCCGGCACGCCAGCGAGTGGCAGGACGAATCCCAGGGGATAGGCGACGGTGCGCCAGGTAACGCGGTATCCGTATCGCCCGCCTATCGTGCCAGCGTGACAGAGACCAGCTA
>JACDAR010000211.1 GCA_013695335.1 Rubrobacter sp. | reverse complement strand
CGGTATATCTGCGCCAGCAGGCAACACATCCAGAGGGCAACGAAGCCGGAGAGGTTGATCGCCTGCGGCGGGTCCACAAGGAGCGAACCGGGAAACAACAGCGCTATAAAGGGCATCACCAGAGCGAGGGGTACGACCCATCGCGTCCAGCGCGGGACGAAACGGCCATCGGGGAAGACGAAGAAGAACACGAAAAGCGAGGTCAACCCAAGCTGCGTGAGGAACCCGGCCAGCCAGCCCCATACCGGGTTGAACCTGGCAGAGTCGAAGATGTCCGGCCACGTCAGCCCGAAGACCATGAGCGCGAAGGAGACGAAGAGCGCGCCCCCATCAGCGGGTTTGCGCCAGAAGATGATCCAGCCCACAGCGCAGAACCCGGCGGCGACCATGAGATCCAGGGCAATCCGGTAAGCGGCATTGAATTGCACAGAGAGGCCGAGGTCGCCGAGCGCCCGCATCTCTTCGGGAGAGAGCTGGCCGGCGACGCAAGGCTCGGCCTTGCAGACGGTCTCCAGTGCCTCGTAGTGGCCAGGGATGCTCGCTGTCAGTAGACCGGCGGCGACCAGGAAGACTGCTATCCACGCGGCGCGGGCCGCGAGCAACATGCTACCGCGTGTGAAGTTGGTCCGGGGCGCCTGCGTCCCGGTGGCCTGATCTGGCCCTTCTGCCGTCATTTCAGATAGCGCAACGCCGAACGGGCCGCCATGAAGCCGCACAGGCCATGAACGGCCCCGCCCGGCGGCGTCGAGGAAGAGCAGATGTAGAGGCCGGGCGCTGAGGTGGAGTACGGGTTGGGGCGGGCCGTGGGCCTCGCGATAAGCTGTTTCAGGTTCATCAGGCCGCCGCTTATATCCCCACCGATGAGGTTGGCGTTCCAGCGTTCGAGATCTGTTGTGCCCCAGGCGTTCTTGGCCAGGATGCGTGCCTTGAAGCCTGGGGCGAAGCGTTCGATCTGGGCCTCTATCCGATCCGACATGTCCACGGTGGAGCCGTTGGGCACGTGGACGTAGGCCCAAACGGTGTGCTTGCCTTCCGGCGCCCGCGTCTCGTCGAAGAGGCTCTGCTGCGCAAGTAGCACGAATTGCCGCTCGGGATGCTCGCCTCGGGTGACCGCCGCTTCTCCGGCGGAGATCTCATCCAGCGTCCCACCAAGATGAACTGTTGCAGCCCGCAGGCACTCCTCCGCCTCCCAGGGGATCGGCCCGTCCAGCGCGAAATCCATCTTGAAGACGCCAGGACCATAGCGATACCCCGAGAGGGCTTTCGTATATTGCGGCGTGAAGTGTTCGCCCGCTATATCGAGTACCTGGCGCGGGGTCAGGTCGAAGAGAACGCTCCGGGTGGTCGGCACGTCATCCAGGGATTTCACCTCGATCCCCGTATATATCTCGCCGCCAAGGGAACGCAGGTACGAGGCGAGGGCGTCGGATATCTTCTGCGATCCGCCCCTCGGGAACGGCCAACCGCAGCCATCGGCGTGCCCCAAAGCGCCCATCACGATCCCGAACAGCCCGCTCGGGCGTTCCTCCAGCGGCAGGAAGGAGTGGGCCGCGTTTCCGGCGAAGAGGCCCTTAGCCTTTTCGCCTTCGAAGAACGACTCGGCGAGGGAGCGGGCCGGGCGCACGGCGCGCAACGCTGAGGCCGAGAATCCGAGTGGGTGGTGGATCAGGCTGGGCTTGCCCAGCAAGATGTCTATGAGCCTGTCCACGTCGGACGAGGCGTCCCGCATAAGGCGACGGTAAGCCTTCGCGTCGGGGCCAAGCGAATCGGCGGTCTCGTCTATGGAGCGCTCCAGAACGGCTGCCGTTCCGTCGTCGAAGGGATGGGCGAGGGGCGCGGGCGGATGTATCCACTCCAGCCCGTGCTCATGCAGCGGCAACGACCGGAAGAACGGCGACGCGAACCCGAGCGGGTGGATTGCCGAACCCAGGTCGTGCACGAAACCGGGCAACGTCAACTCTGCGGAGCTTGCTCCGCCACCCACCTTCTCCGCAGCTTCCAGGACGGCCACGGAGCGGCCCCTGCGGGCCAGTTCGACGGCGGCGGAGAGCCCGTTCGGCCCCGCGCCCACCACTACCGCGTCGTAGATGCTTCTGCTCATGGCAGGAATTCTACGGCGTGGGATCGACACGCGCCGCCGATCCTTTCACCAATGCATCCGGGTGGCCCGCTCTCATACGCCCTCGGGGATCATTGGTAGGCCGCCGTGAGGCCGCAGCGTCGCCAGCGCCTCGGGTTCCACCGGCCGGTCGTGAACCAGGCGTAGCCGGTAGCGTCCGGCCACGGTCGCGAGGATCAATCGGGCCTCCACCAGCGCCATGTCCTTGCCGATGCACTGCCTGGGACCGCCGCCAAACGGGAAGTAGGCATATCGTGGACGGTCTTCGGGATGTTCGGGCGAGAAGCGTTCGGGATCGAACTTCTCAGGGAGTTTCCAGTACGCCGGATGGCGGTGCAGGACGTAGGGGCTGATCATGACGAAAGCGCCAGCCGGTATGTGGTAGCCGAGTATCTCGTCGTCGGCGTGAGCCTGTCGGTTGGTGATCCAGGCCGGAGGATACAGGCGCATGGTCTCTTCGACGACCATCCTGGTATACGGAAGCTGCGGCAGATCCGCCACCGCAGGTGGCCGGGTAGAACCGTTCGTCCCAAGGGCGCTGGCCAGCTCGGCTTGCAGGCGGTGCTCTGCCTCCGGGTTCCTCGCAAGCAAATAGAACGTCCAGGCCAGGGCGTTGGCTGTCGTCTCGTGGCCGGCGATGAAGAGCGTTATGACCTCATCACGCAGTTGCTTGTCGCCCATCGCCTCGCCGGTTTCTTCATCGCGGGCGTCCATGAGCAGCGCGAGCAGATCGCCACCGCCACCTCTGACGCGACGCCGCTCTTCGATGATCCGGTAGACGGCCCGGTCCAGCGTCCGCAGGGCGCTGCGCACCCGCCGGTTGTATGGGGTCGGCACCCGCACAGGCGGGTAGTAGGGCACCTCGAAACGGAAGCTCACGTCTGAGATCAGGGTCGTCACAGCCCTTGCTATTACGTCCGGCTCCTCCCCGACGTGAGAGCTGAAGAGAGTCTCGGTGGCGATGTCCAGGGTCAGGAGCGCCATCTCTGCCGGCAGGTCTATGGAGGTTCCCGCATCCACCAACGGCTCCCAGCGGTCGAGCATGGCCAGCGTCGCACCGGTCATGAGCTCGCCGAAAGCAGCCACCCGCTGGCGGTGGAAGACCGGCTGCATCAGGCGCCGTTGCCTTAGCCAGGTCTCGCCCTCGCTGGTGAACAATCCCTCGCCTGAGATCGGCCCGATGACTCTCTTCGTCAGCGTTCCTTTTCCGTAGTTGTGGTTGTTCTGCTGCAAGATGCGCCGGACGCCCTCGGGGTGGTTGACCTGATACCAGGTCATGTTCGCCATACGGTAACGCGTCACGTCCCCGTAACGCCGGGCGACGTCCGCCAAGAATCCCAGGCTGTCGCGTCGGAAGTCGCGGACGCTCCCGAGCAGCATACCTCCACGGGGTCCGGGAGGCGTCTTCCCGCCCGGGGCCACCTTTGTTTCACCCGTGATCGGCGTTGCCATCAGCGTGGCCTTCGGCTCCGGCGCCGGATCTCATCGAATATTCTTCGCCCACCGCTTATGGCCGCGTGGAACACGGACCGCAGGCTGGCGTTGTGCCAGATGTTCCCCACGCGGTGCCACTGAAGCTTGTTGTCCACGCACACTTTTTTCAGGCTGACGGCCTCGCGCACCCCGAAGCGCGCGGCCAGGGATGTGAGGACGTGCTTCCAGATCCTCTCCTGCTCTGTTGAGCCCATGAGGTGAAAGCCGATCTCGTAGATCGGGTCGCTCGAGCGGGCGAGGGACTGTATCTGAAGTACGGTGGTCCCGCCTTCCTCGTATGCGCTGAAGGTGTTCCAGCCTGCCTCGGGAAGCCCTTCCGCGGTCATCACGGTGAATGACTCGTCGTCGGCGTAGAGAATCATGACGCCCGTATACACGGGCATGCCCTTGACTGAGGCGTTGATAAGCATGATCTCACCCGGCGAGACGCCGTCAAGCGAGGGATAGAATCGGCTCTCAGGAGGGTGGAAGTTTGGGAACTCGCGCTTCCAGATCTCCACCACCTCACGCGGCGTTACGTCCGCGCCAGCAAGGCGCACGGTGTACGTTTTCTGCCAGAGTTGGCCGAACCCCTGCAGGGCTCCGATGACGCGCCGCCCTTCGACGTTCAGGTTCACGGCCCCGGCTGGTACGTCTGAGACACGGAGAACGTTGCGACTCTTGGCCCAGAAGGCTGCGTCGCGCGCCCCGGACTTTGAGTCGCTGCGGGGGTTCTGGTCAGTCACTCTTCGTCCTTTTCTAGCGGGCCGCGCGGTTGCGGCGCCAGCGTAGCGGGGCCGTGACCATGTGCAGGGCCGAGCGGATGCCTGCGTTGTGCCAGAC
>JACDAR010000205.1 GCA_013695335.1 Rubrobacter sp. | reverse complement strand
GCTCGACGTTATAGTATTGGCGGGGCGGCGAGGTCTTCGAGGGCGCATCTGAGTTTAGCGGCAGGGACGAGGGAATGAAACAGACGGCAATCTTCGGTCCCTTTTTCGCGATGATGCTGCTCACGTTGATCGTATGGGTGTACATGTACATCCGCCGCATCAGGTTCATCACGAACAACAATATCAGCTCGCGGGATCTAGCCGTCCCCGGAGAACTCGCCCGGCTTTCGCCTCCCGAAGTATCCAACCCCTCGGAAAACCTGAAGAACCTGTTCGAGATGCCGGTGCTCTTCTACGCGCTTGTCCTGTATCTCTTCGTCACCGATCAGGTAGATGCCGCGAACATGGGCGCCGCGTGGACCTTCGTTGCGTTCCGCGCCCTCCATAGCGCGGTGCATTGCACGATCAACCTGATAATGCTGCGCTTCTATCTCTATCTGATCTCTTCCGTCGCACTGTGGTTCATCGCGTTTCGGGCGGCGCATTCCTACCTTGGTACTTAGGTATCTCAAGGTCTTTGTCAGACATTCAGACGTGCCACAGGAGTTCCCGTCCGGTACGAGGAAATTATGACCGGCGCAGCAACCTTCTCCACGACGGACGGCAGTCGGTATCGTCCAATGGCCCCTGCTGGAGCCCGCCGAGCTTCGGGAGGCCGTGCTCGTCACGGACTGCATCGCGTCCGCGCAGTATCGTCGCATTCGACTCCCAGTCCTCGCCGACTTCGATCCGGCTCCGGTCCCCGATGGATTCCAGGCTGGCCTCATCCATGCCGCCTACCTTTGCAGCTTCGTACTTGATGCCCAGCAAAACGAAGTCCCTATCGCTCATGGTTTTTCCGATTACGCCTACGAGGGCTTTGCCGAAACCTCTCGATCAGCTTCCGGCAGTTGCGGAGAACGGATTCCCGGTAGAAATCCTCGATCTCCTGAATTTCCTCGTTTTTCTTTGGAAGGGCGTGATCGGACCATCTCCCTATCGGGATGGTCCGTCTCTGAGTCAACGACGACGAAGATCGCAAAGTCGGAGCCTCGACCCTCTGCGACCTCATGTTCTAGCGATCGGAGCTCACGCGAGCCTGCGATGATTCCCACACGTCCTGTGAGCATCGCTTCGGCGACGGTCGCTACACGCTCTCGTTGCTGCTGCACATACTCCTCGTGAGACATGTGCTCCATCTTTGTCGGTGTCCTCTAGGCTCCCGATGCTTCTTCGGCCGGGACACGACGCTCCTTCTTGAGATCCAGCTTCGCCACCGAAACGCGGTGGACCTCGTCCGGGCCGTCGGCGAGGCGGAGGGTGCGGGCGTTCGCCCAGAAGTATGCGAGTGGAAAGTCGTCAGAGACGCCGGCGCCGCCGTGGGCCTGGATGGCGCGGTCGAGAACTTTCAGGGCCACGTTCGGGGCCACGACTTTTATCATGGCGATCTCGGCGCGGGCCTCTTTGCTGCCGACGGTGTCCATCATGTGGGCGGCTTTTAGCGTCAACAGGCGGGCCTGTTCTATTTCGATGCGGGAGTCGGCGATCCACTCCATGATCACACCCTGCTCCGCCAGCGGTTTTCCAAACGCCTTACGCTCCTTCACACGTTCACGCATCAGTTCGATGGCCCGCTCCGCCATCCCGATGAGCCTCATGCAGTGATGTATGCGCCCTGGTCCCAACCTTCCCTGCGCGATGGCGAAGCCCTTGCCTTCGTCCCAGATCAAGTTCTCAGCAGGCACGCGCGCATCCTCGAAGGAGATCTCCCCATGACCGTGCGGCGCGTCGTCGTAGCCGAAGACGGGGAGCGTGCGCTCTATGGTGACGCCTGGCGTATCGAGGGGAACCAGGATCATTGACTGCTGTTCGAGGCGCGCAGCCTCCGGGTCTGTCTTCCCCATAACGATGGAGATCTCACAGCGCGGGTCTCCCGCCCCCGTTGACCACCACTTGCGCCCGTTCACAACGTACTCATCCCCGTCGCGCTCGATGAGCGACCGGATATTGGTAGCATCCGAGGATGCTACATCCGGCTCCGTCATGGCGAAGCAGGATCTAATCTCACCATCGAGCAGGGGTTTCAGCCACCGCTCTTTCTGCCCCTCGGAGCCGTAGCGAACCAGAACCTCCATGTTGCCCGTGTCCGGGGCGTTGCAGTTGAAGACCTCTGGCGCTATGGGGCTGCGGCCCATAACCTCGCAGAGCGGCGCGTACTCCAGGTTGGAAAGGCCAGCGCCGTACTCTGGTTCAGGTAGAAAGAGGTTCCATAGCCCGGCGGCCTTTGCCTCAGCCTTCATCTGGTCCATGATCCGGGGTATCGTCCACCGATCGTCTGCGGATTCCAGTTGTTCCTGATACGTGCTCTCGTTCGGGTAGACGTGCTCTTCCATGAAGGCTTCGAGCTTCGCCCGAAGCCCGAGTACCTTCTCCGAGTGGTCGAAGTTCAAAGTGGGGCTCCTTCCCGGCGGTTCATCCCGGGCGATTCTGGCACAGCCCCGCGGCATCCGCAACGAAGCTAACTGTTATGTGGGATGTGGAATGGTCCAGGTCCGCACTGGAAAGGAGTTGGCGCAGCGTAATCTTACACGCGACCCCGCAGCAGGTGTTCGAGTTCACCCGAATAGGAGAGGTTCCTGACGGCGCCGAGGTCACCAAGTGGCCTGTCGTCCACGAAGATAAAGGGTGGCGTCACCTTGCGCCTGATGGCGGCCGAGAGTCCGGTCAGCAGTTCCGGGTCTCCGCCTGTGTTCACCACCTCGAAGCTGTAGCCCTGGCGCTTGAGAAAGCGTTTGGCCCTCCAGGCGTGGAAGGACCTGCCGTCGGTGTAAAGAACTATCTCCCTCTGATGCACGGTGTGTCACCTCTTTCTGGATCTCGCTTCAGGGAAAATGATCTCACGCCCGGATACGATGGCGCATCGCACAAAAGGGTGATTTTTGCTGCTGCGTTTCGTTGCTTTTGCCAGACAATGCAGTTGCTATCTTGTTGCAAAATCTTCCAGTTCGCTGAAATGCGCGTATCGGCTAACATGTGTTCGGGGCAAGTAGTGAAAAGGAGGGTTCGGGCAGGTCCGGGCCTGGTGAGGAGGTTGGAAGTGGATCTCGGCTTGCGGGGGAAATCCGTGCTGGTTCTGGCGGCGAGCAAGGGCATAGGACGGGCGATAGCCACGGAACTAGCCGCCGAGGGTGCGAACGTTATGATCTCCAGCCGCGACGAATCGGCGCTCGAAGCAACGGCCACAGAAATCCGCAATGCGACGGGGGCTGAAGTAGCGTACCTCCCGGCTGACGTGACGCGGGACGAGGACATCCGTGCGCTCGTGGCCCGGACTGTGGAGAGTTTCGGCGGCGTGGACGCGCTGGTGACAAACACCGGCGGGCCTCCTCCGGGAAATTTCGAGGACTTCGGGGACGATGCGTGGCTTGGCGCATTCGAATCGACCTTGCTCAACATAGTAAGGGCCGTGAGGGCTGTCCTGCCGCACATGAGGGAAGGCGGGGGAGGGCGCATAGTCAACGTCGCTTCGTCTTCCATCAAGCAGCCGATAGAGGGCCTGACCCTCTCGAACACCTTCAGGGCCGGTATCGTCGGGCTCGCCAAGAGCCTCTCTGGCGAACTGGGGTCCGATGGCGTCCTGATAAACACGCTCGGCCCTGGGCGCATCTCCACAGACCGCTCCGCCGGCCTCGACGCCTCGAACGCGGAGGCCAGGGGCGTCTCCATAGAGGAGATCCGGAGGGAGATGTCGGCCAGGATTCCGCTCGACCGTTACGGGGCGCCGGAGGAGTTCGCGAAGGTTGCCACTTTCCTCGCTTCGCCCGCCAACAGCTACGTCACCGGACAGTCCATCCTGGTGGACGGGGGCATGGTCCGGGCGCTCTAAAGCGCGTTACCGCTGCTAGCAAATTCTTCGGGGTTGCTTCCCGCCCTGACGGGGCATCCTGTCCTTGTGCGGGCAGCTATCTGGATAGCCGTCGGATGATTCATCGCATTCTTCGATTTTCTGATTCTTTGTAAAAATTAGTACATTCGGGGGATGCGCTGTCTTACCTCATGCGCCTAAGCTACAGCCGTAACATCAAGAACGAGCGAGGATAGGAGTAAGAGATGCACCGTCCTGCGTTGGTGAGGTTCGCCTTTGGTGTGGGGGTATTGATGGTGATGATACTCACGCTAACAGCCTGTGGTAGCGGGTCGGCACAGGAGGAAGTCAAGGCTCGCCCCCTACCACTGTACCCGACTGACAACGCCCTGCGCCCCGGCGAATACCACTCGGTCAAGTTCAAGCCCCTGCTATCCTTCCAGGTCAGTAAACCCTGGTCAATCACCGCAGCGCAGTTGTCCGACTTTATCGAGCTGGGGTATGAGGGGGAGACAGGGTTTATATCCGTCGCGAACGTCGAGGAAGTCTTCAAACCCGGCACGATGAACGTGGTTGATGCCCCCAAAGACCTGGTCGGTTGGTTACAGCAGCACCCCTACCTGAAAACCTCCAAACCGGAGCCGATCACGCTAGGAGGAGTCAGGGGCGAGCAGCTCGAAGTGCTCGTCGATCACTTGCCCAAGGACCCCAACGGTTATTGTGGCTCGGACTGCTTGGACATAGCCCCTCTAAGCAACGACGAGGCATTCTTCAAGGAAGTCAACAAGCGTAGGGTCTTCGTTCTGGAGGACGTGAAAGGCGATACGGTGATGATCTGGTTTGCCGGGCCGCCCGACACGTTCGATAAGTTCGCGCCCGAGGCCCGGAAGGTGGTGGAAAGCGTGAAGTGGGAAGGTTCGTAGGTGGGAGATCTCAGGGCCTATCAAGCGGGGTGTCTAGCAGAGAGGCTTCTCGGAAGCTTGTCATCTCCTAGCAACACCCAAGCAACAGCAAAGATATGCCACCTGGCGTACGAGATGTTTCTTGTATCAGTTCATACTTGTGCGTACTCGCTAGCCCGGGTGGGGCCTTGAGGAGTATCCCCATCTGGGAAATTAGGACAGAAGAAGTGAGACATCCCCAACAGAGAAGGGGAGAAAGGGATTGTGGTCGGTATGTGCTCTCCGGCGCCTTGCTGACGCATGTCTTTGAAGAGACTGGCTTTATTAGTGGCCACCATGGCTCTGACATCACGCTTCCAAAAGAGGCGAATGGAAACGTAGCGAAGGGCATGGACCAGGGAGAAATCGAAAACCAGGATACAAGGAGGAAGAGATGACGAAGATGAGGGCAACGCTGATCGCTGGGGCGCTCACGGCGATGGTGCTGGCGATCGTGCCAGCGGCGAGCGGTGCCTCCGCCGCGAACGAGATTTGCGTGGGCGCCCCGCCGTGCTTCGGCACCATCCAGAAAGCCGTCGACGCTGCCCACGACGGGGGCGTGATCCGGATCGGGCCTGGCACCTTCGCGGGTGGCGTCACCATCGACAAGAGCGTCGAGGTGATCGGCTCGGGCGCGAGCAAGACGATCATCAAGGGCGGCGGGCCGGTGCTGACGATCGGGGAGGCGTTCGCCCCGCGCGAGCCGACGGTGACGATCTCGAAGGTGAAGATCACCGGCGGGCGCACGACCTCGAGCCCGCTGTCTAAAGAGTACGTCGGTAAGAAGAACGTAATCGCGCTCGGGGGCGGGATCGCCATCCCGCCCGGGGAGTTCGTCGAGGGCGAGGATCACTTCGCCGACGGCGCCATGGTGAAGGTGACCGACAGCGTCATCAGCGGCAACCGCGTCGGGCCGAGCGCGACCGTGCCGTTCGGGCCGCCGTGCCCGGGTGGTGATTGCCCCTTCGCCGCTGCGGGCGGAGGCGGCATCGACAACTGGGGAGCGCTGACGCTAGAGCGCACCGAGGTCAGCAATAACCGGGCCGCAGGCGTTGGCTCGGACGCCATCGGCGGCGGGATCGATAGCCCCCAGGGGAGCCTGGACCTCCGCCACAGCACCATCACCGGCAACCGGGCGATCGCCGGCGTCCCCAACGGCCGCTACGCCGAGGGCGGCGGCATCTTCACCGGGGGCCTTCTCGGCAACGATGCGCCGGTCGCGGTCCGGGTTCGCGGCGGCGCCATCAGCGGCAACGAGGCCAGCCTGACCAGCAAGTTGCCGTTCTTCGTCGGAGGCGCCGATGGCCCGACGATCGACATGAACGCCAACGGAGGAGGCGCCCACCTCGGCGGCGGCAGCACGATCTCGATCGCCCACACCCGCATCAACGAGAACAAGGTCAGCGTCGACGACCCCAACGGAGAACCCTACGCCTTCGACTCGGCCCTCCAATTCGGCGAGGGCTCGACGATCGATCTGCGCCACAGCACGATCGAGGACAACCGATTGAGAGCTAATATCGGCTCCTCAGAGCACGTGGGGCCGAGCGGCTCTGCGTTCGGCATCGACGGCCCGTCGAAGGGCGGCCCCGGGCCATAGACCGTGAGCCACGTGCGGATCACGGGCAACACCACGCTGGTGGCGAGCAAGCACGGCGAGGCCCTGGCCGCGCCGGGCGCGGTCTACAACGGCAGCGCGACGCGCATCACGCACAGCGTCATCAGCGGCAATCAGATCACGGCGCGCAGCGCCGAGGGCTCGGCGATCGCCTTCGGCGGCGGCGTCCTCAACGATGGGGCCCGCCTGATGCTTGAGCACGACCTGATCGCGGACAACCACGCCGTCGCCACCGGGCCCGAAGGCTTCGCCCGCGGCGGCGGCATCTGGAACGGTATCCCCTTCCTGGAGCAGCGACCCCACCTGACGCTGGACCACACCCGCGTGATCGGCAACACCCTGAGCGCCAGCCCCGGCTTCCCCGTCAAGGGCGGCGGCATCTTCACCGCCTTCCCTGTGACGCTCGACCACAGCCGGATCGCCCACAACCTTCCCGACCAGTACTTCGGGGTGCAAGGGAGGTTCATGACCACGAAGCTTCGGCGCTGAGCGCTTGCAGTGGAGGAACCACATAACCCCAGGTCCTCCCATAGCCACTCGATTTGGATAAGGACAACCCTGGACCGGAGCGGCTTCGCTCCGGTCCCTCAGGAAAGCAGTTTATGCTGGAGCAGCACACCCTCGACCTCCTGCCGGGTGGCATCCTGGCCCCGAATCGTGAAGGAGGAGGAGAGCATTGAAAGAGATCGTCCCCGACCGGCTGTGGATCCGCGAGATGCCCCTGCGCCTTTTCGGCGTCGAGTTGGGCACTCGCATGAGCGTCGTTAGGCTTTCGGGCGAAGGTGGCGGTCTTTGGCTGCACTCGCCGGTCGCGCTAGATCGTCCTTTGAGGGAGGAGCTCGACGGGCTGGGCCGGGTTCGCTTCGTGGTATGTCCCAACAGGGGCACCACATGTTCGTGGGGGAATACTTCGCCGCCTATCCCGACGCCAGCTTCTACGCCGCGCCTGGGCTGCCGGAAAAAAGGCCCGACCTCCCGTTCGACGGGGTACTCGGAGACGAACCGGAGTCGGGATGGGCCCAAGACCTCGAGCAGGCGATCTTCCGGGGAGAACGGCTGCTGCGGGAGGTGATGTTCTGCCACCGGGAGAGTCGCACCCTTATCGTGACCGACCTCGTGCAGTCGGCCGATTCGGGTAGCCCACTGCTCATGCGCCTGGTGATGCGCCTGAGCGGTATCTACGAGAGGCCGGGGCCGCACCTGTACATGAAACTCGGCTTTCGCGACAAGGCGGCTGCGCGGGCCTCCTTGGAGCGCATCCTCTCCTGGGACTTCGACCGGATCTTACTCTGCCACGGGCCAATCGTGGAGAGCGGCGGCAAAGCGGTCTTCCGCGATGCCTTCTCGTTCCTCTGGTGAACGTCGGCACCCTCGGAGTGGGGAGCGGATCGCCACGGGGCATGAGGCAGGCCGCGTAGCCAGGATGTTCTTAGCTCTGTTGGCCCACACCCTTGTTCTCCTTCCTTGAAGAGTCTGCCGCTTAACCAGGAGGCATGTCCCCACCTGGTGGCGCCCTGAGCCTGGCGTCTGGCTTTCAAATCTAATCCTATTGGGGATGCACCGTCACCCAAAGTATAGAAGGTTTTTGGCATGCGAGCGCTCTGGCGCCGCGAGAAGGGCAAACCCGGCGCGAGGCGGGGGCGCAAAGCCTAATACCGCTCCGCTTTGGTGATGGCATAATGAGAGCATGGCAAAGATACTCTACTCACGGGCAATCACCGAAGACCTCGAAGACCTCAAGGAACTCGAAAAGTATCATCGCTACTCCCACCTCTTCCAGCGTGTCAGGATGCTCAGGCTCCTAAAGTCCGAGGAATGCTCCAACCTGGGAGAAGCCGCCCAGGCTTTGGGTTACTCCTGGCGTCAGTGCCAGAGGTGGTTTGCAAGCTACCAAAACGGCGGGATCGAAGAGCTCCTAAAGAGCAGGGTACATGAGCGTGGTCGCCAGGAATTGGTCACGCCCGAGGCGTTTGAGGACCTCAAGGAGACCATGAAGCGGGGAGAGATCGCCACCATCGGCCAGGCCGACGAGTTCCTTCGCGATCGTCACGGCATCGAGTACGCCCATCCCGATGGCGTCGGCCAGCTTCTCAGGCGCCACAAAGTCAAGTTAAAGACCGGGCCGCCCTCGCCACGAGGAAGCCGACGATGAGAAGCAAGAGGCCTTCAAAAAAACTTCGCCGGTGAGATCAAGGAGGTAAAGGAGCGCCACAGCGAAAACGGCAAGAAGCCGCTCAAGGTGATGGCCTTCGACGAGGCGCGTTTCGGGCTTATCAGCTGGCACAACAGACGCTACTGTCCCAAAGGGTTTCGTCCGCCCTATATCGTCAAACGCGCTTACGAGTGGACCTACCTGTACGCGGCTCTCGAACCCACGAGCGGGGAGAGCTTGTGTATGTACCTGCCTGGGATGGACGACGGGTGTCTTGAGGTGTTCTTGGACGAACTCT